>JALWRX010000036.1 GCA_027080505.1 Ghiorsea sp. | reverse complement strand
GTGGCACGGCTTCATCTACCAAACCTATGCGTTTTGCACGTTTCCCCGACACAGGGCGACCTGTAAGCATCATGGTCATGGCATGTTGCACACCCAACAGACGAATCGAACGTACACTGCCACCAAACCCTGGGAATATACCCAACATTACTTCTGGAAAACCAAGGCTGGCTTCATGTTCTGCAATGCGATAATCACAGGCTAGTGCCATTTCCAAGCCACCACCCAAACAATGCCCATGAATCAATGCCAAAGTGGGTATATTTAATCCTTCTAAACGATTAAACACACCATGCGCCAATGCAATCACAGCTTTGGCTTCTTCTGCAGTTTTGATATGCGTAAATTCTTCGACATCTGCGCCCGCAATAAAACCTGCCTTTTTATCCGATACAATAATCAAACCTTTGGCATCACTTTTTTCAATATCATCCAACTTTTTGCCCAAAGCTTTGACCACCGCTTGCGACAATACATTGGCTCCTTTATCGGGCACATCCAAATGCAGCCATGCAATACCTTGTTCATCCTGTTCCAGTGTCCATGCTTGTGATTTACTCATGACTCACCTCCAGACAACAACACCGCGCCACCTTGTCCGCCACCAATACAAAGTGAAGCTACACCACGTTTTTCACCATTGCGCTGCATACTATTGAGTAAGTGCAGCACAATCCGCGCCCCACTTGCCCCCACAGGATGCCCAATGGCAATCGCACCACCTTCTCGGTTGAGTTTATCCAGCGGAATATCGCCGACACCCTTCTCTTTCATATCTTGTAAACATGCCAAGACCTGCACGGCAAAAGCTTCATTGATTTCCCAAGCATCAATATCATCCACGCCCAACTTGTTTCGCTCAAGCAATGGTGGAATGGCATACGCAGGGCCTAAACCCATGTGTTCAGGCGCAAGACCTGCCCATTGCACATCATCAAGCGTACCCAACACGGGTAATTTGTATTTCCGTACCGCTTGCGAACTGGCTAAAATCAACATGGCTGCACCATCGGTAATTTGTGCTGAATTACCCGCTGTGACCATGCCAAATTTTCTATCAAATACAGGGCGAAGTTTACCCAGACTTTCAAGCGTGGAATCTGGGCGCACCCCATCATCTTTCATATACACATGCCCTTGTTTATCCACGATAGACACGATTTCATCCTGCAAACCTCGACTTTCCATGCCCGATACCACTTTAAGGTGGCTTTCTACGGCGAAAGCATCCATTTCTTCTCGATTGATATGATATTTATAAGCTAAGTTTTCTGCAGTTTCACCCATGCTTAAGCCCACCACAGAATCACTCAAACCTTTGATGATACCAATGATAGGTGCAAAAAATGCAGGTCTAAGTTTAGCCAATGCAGAAAGCTTTTGTGGCAATGTTTTGCTACGCTGAAAATCAGCCAACCAATCGGTCATGGCATGACTGAGCAATAAAGGTGCGCGGCTCATCACTTCCGTACCCCCTGCAAGAATTAAATTTGATTCTCCCGCTTGAATTTTAAGCCTTGCCGCATCAAGCGATTGCATACCCGATGCACAATTGCGTTGTACTGTCCACGCTGGTACTTCTTTGCCACAACCCAAACGCAGCGCAATGATGCGTGCAATATTCATTTCATCAGGCTCTGGCATCACGCAACCCATAATCACTTCATCAAATTCACTGGGCTTAAAAGGTTGGCGCATCAACAAGCTTCGCCCTGCATACACCGCCAAATCTGATGCTGAAAATGGACCACGTTTACCTCGCGCTTTAAGAAATGGCGTGCGCAAGCCATCCACCACATATACTTTGCGTTTGCTCATGCCCGCACCTCCTCTGGCGCAAAATCATCCACAGTAATCACCTGCCGTTGTAAATCTAACCATGTTTGTACAGCTACAAGTTCATCTTGGTTTATCACTTGATCTGCCAATGCTTGGGTTAAGGTCTCTTGAATCGATGCTACACGGATAGCCGTACGCCCATATCTGTTTTTTAACAATGCCAATATTGGCTCACATACAACCGCCTGATTTAAAGCTGCTTCCAATTGCGCTATAGCTTCGTCTTTATGTTGCGGCACGAATACACCTTCTTTCAAGGCTTGTCTCAATGCACCATTTTGCATGCTTTCTCGAGTTAATTGATGCAATATTTTATCCGATACGGGTTGATATTGCATACCCCAAGGAAACAATAACTTCAGCCAAGCCCAGCCCAACCATGCTATGGGATAATTGCGTAATGCTGCCATCAGGGCTTGCTCTACGCGGTGCAATTGTCCTTGCACACTTGCTTCTGCCACCACGCGCTCTGCATCAGGTTCATTGCGATCTGCATACCATTTGAGTATAGCAGATGCTTGATAAAGTCCGCTCAGTGCATCTGCCAAACGCCCAGATAACGATTCAGAAAATTTGAGCTTGCCGCCCAATACCATCATAGACATATCCGCCACATAAGAAAATTTTGCGCTTAATAAGTTGATAGCATGGTAAGATGCTTTTAATCGACTTTCTGGCGTATGCGATGGCAACCAGGGCAAGCATGCTGCTTTTAACATACGCATTTTGCCCATCAATAAACTGGCGATATGTGCCCAAAGTGTGCTATCAAATAATGCTAGACCACGAGATACATCTTCATCATACAACGCTTGAATTTCTGCTAAAATATGTGGGTTACAACGAATCGCCCCCTGACCAAAGGTAATCATGCTGCGCGTAAGAATATTTGCGCCTTCCACCGTGATTCCCACTGGAATCGCCATATACACATGTGCCAATACATTTTTCTTACCCACAATAATACCCTTACCACCAACAACATCCATAGCATCATTCACTGCTTTACGCATGGCCTCGGTGCTGTTGTATTTTGCAATGGCGGATAATACCGCAGGTCTTTCTCCCAAATCCACAGCCCGCACGGTTAAGCGGCGCATCGCATTCACTGCGTACGTTGCCAATATCATATCAGCTACCCGCTCGGACACTCCTTCAAAACGACCAATGGAAATACCAAATTGTTCGCGAACTCGTACATAAGCTGTGGTCACTGCACATGCCATTTTTCCTGTACCGCAACTGAGTGCAGGCAATGAAATCGCCCGACCTGCTGCCAAGCTTTCCATCAGCATACGCCAGCCTTGCCCCACATAATCTTGCCCGCCCACTACAAAGCTCATAGGGATAAACACATCTTTGCCTTGTGTAGGCCCATTTTGAAATGGTGTGTATAGCGGATTATGCCGCTGACCAATGGTAATGCCTTGTGTATCTCTTGGAATCAGCGCAACGGTAATCCCAATATGTTCTTGCTCACCCAATAAGTGGTTAGGGTCATACAATTTAAAGGCTAGACCAATCAAGGTTGCCACAGGTGCAAGCGTGATATACCGCTTATCCCAATTTAAACGAATGCCTAAAACTTCTTCACCTTCAAATATGCCTTTCTCAACAATGCCTGTATCAACCATTCCCCCTGCATCGCTGCCTGCATCAGGCGCAGTGAGTGCAAAACAAGGTACTTCTTCACCCACTGCAAGCTTGCTTAAATATTGTTCTTTTTGTGCATCTGTACCGTAATGAAGTAACAACTCCGCAGGGCCTAATGAATTGGGCACCATCACAGTAACTGCTCCGACCACGCTTCGGCTGGATATTTTCTGAATCACTTCCGAATGCATGGTGGGCGAAAACTCCAAACCGCCAAAAGCTTTGGGAATACCCATACCGAAAAACTTTTCTTTTTTCATATAATCCCAAACTTCTTGGGATAAATCAGCATCTTGATAGACTTGCCAATCATCAATCATGGCACACAAGGTTTCGACTTGGTTGTCTAAAAATGACTGTTCTTCTTCAGTAAGTTGTGCAGGCTTTACCGTAGATAAGGTGTGCCAATCAGGTTTGCCGCGAAATAAACTTTTTTCCCACCACACCGTACCCGCATCAATCGCAGCCTGCTCAGTTTCAGAAATCGAAGGCATGGCTTTTTTCATCAGCCCCATAAATGGACGAATCAGCAACAAACGGCGAACAGGTGAAACAAACAATAATACTGCAAGACCAATCAAAATCATGTACATCATACTTTTTCTCCTTGGCTTACCTCTTTAGCTTCATCTTCCTCTACAAAACAATCCTCACCACAGTTACAATAAAAAGCTTCATCTTCATCCCATGGTAAATCCCGATAACCACCCTTGGTGACTAACCCCCAAAAGGTTTTATCATAATTTAAATACGGGAATTTAAGAATATCAAAATATGGCGAATAATCGAAGTCGCGGGGCGTATATAAACGCGGATTACGTTTATGTACGGAAACTTGGTCACCTTTTTCATGAATCACAGGAATCACTGGAAACTTCACCGACATAAATGCTTCAACCAATACTGTTGAACACACTGCCTTGGTGGCGGCACCTGCTTTATAATGAAACAGCGAAGACTTCCAGCGTCGTGGAAGAAAGGTGTATGGATACATAAACCTAGCCAAATCAAAGAGCTGACGAATATCATATTCGCGACCCACTTGTTGCACAGCATGTTGCACAACTTTCAAGGCATCTTTTTCCAGTAAACCTCGCGGTCTACACAAACGGATACTATCGTTTTCATACATAGCCAAGGGTGTAATCACTGTGCCTTGCCCCAATAAACTTTCCAAAACCAATTGCGCATCATCATCACCATCAAAATGCTGACGTATTAAAGCTAATATTTCCGAATCTTTGGGGTAGTCAGAACACCGACCAATATACAAGGCTGCATGTGTCCAACGGGATTGTGTTACAATACTAATCACGCGACTAATTCGCGCCCTACCTTTAAATAACAACACATCTGCAAGCTGCAAGGATTCACTCATTTTATGAAAATCTTGCAATGGTGGTGATCTTCGGGGCTCTTCATGTAATAACCAATTCGTCACCCATGTTTGTATACGCTGGGTTATACCTTGAAACCACATCAAACGATTATTCTTCACAAAATGCCTCCTAAGATGGAAACCTTGTTACACAAAAAGCTAGTTTCTCCTTCTACACTTATTGGGTCGTTTTTGCAAGATAAATCTATCAAATCCATGACTTAACCTTGATAATATATACGTTTCAGGTTAACATCACATGGCTTCACTTGCATTTATAGTTTAAAAAGGAGCGGCACATGACAAAACAAACGACATGGCAAAATCCAAGTGATACACAACTAAAAAGTATCTTAACGACTGCTAAAAACATTGCTGTTGTAGGCTGCTCCCCAAACCCTGATCGAAGTAGCCATCAAATTGCATCTTACCTTATCCAACATGGTTACCAAGTATTTCCCGTACACCCCACTGCCACCACAATTCTTGGGCAAACCGTATATCCAACGCTTGCCGACATACCTCAACCTATTGATATTGTAGATGTGTTCCGAAAACCTGAATTTACCCCTGAAATTGCCAAACAAGCCGCTGCCATTCATGCCAAAACCTTATGGCTACAACAAGGCATACAACACCCCGAAGCTTATCATATCGCAAAAAAACATGGCATGGTTTGTGTGATGGATTTATGTATTGCTGTGATGCACCGCTTATTATTACATAAGGCTGCAATATGAGTCAGACTGCAATATGAGTCAGACATACCATATCCTCACTGCGCAACAAATGTTTGCAGCAGACAAAGCAACCATCACCGCAAAACAAAGCACCAGCCTTGAACTTATGGAGCGCGCTGGGCAAGCTATTTTACCCTTATGTCACAAGCTTAAACTCGATGCTGGTCGGGTCGTGATTATTGTTGGGCAAGGCAACAATGGTGGTGATGGTTTGGTTGCTGCTCGTTTGCTTCGCCTTAAAAATGTACCGGTCACCGTTATCCCACTTATACCTATAGAATCATTACAAGGTGATGCCGCTATCCAAGCAAAACTAGCCCATGAAGCTGGGGTTAAAATTCGTCCTGCAACCTGCGCTGATGATTTACCCGCCTTACAAGCATGGCTACACCGTGCAGTGATTATCGTGGATGCCATTTTTGGCATTGGTTTAAACAAACCCATTCAAGGTTGGATTGCCCAGGCTATCCAAGCCATCAATCATATGGATAGACCTATCTTATCTGTAGATATACCTAGTGGCATTGATGCCAATACTGGAAAAGTATTAGGAGAAGCGATTCAAGCAACTGCAACGCTGCCTATTGCCGCTTATAAGTGGGGACATTGGCTACAACAAGGGCATAAACATAGTGGACATATCTTTACACCTGCTCATATAGGCATTGATGCCAAAACACTGCAACATGCACAACAATTGGTATCTGACCGTGCTAGCAACAGTGTACTTATCAATGAGCACATGATTCATCAAGCGATAGCCAAACGAGACTCCCAAGCATACAAGCACAGTTCAGGGTATGTATGGGTATTTGGTGGCTCTATCGGTTATACAGGGGCTCCCCAATTGGCAGCCATGGGCGCACAGAGTGTTGGGGCAGGGCTTGTGAGTATCGCATGCCCGCCCGATACACATACCATCATTGCGACTTCATCTTTAGAAGTCATGGTGCACCCGCAAAATCATGCGCCATGGCAGTGTGCAGATGCTATTGTAGCTGGCATGGGCTGGGATGAATCACAACATGATACCTTACACCAACTTTTACAGCATCATGCGCCACTGGTGTTGGATGCAAGTGCATTGCATATTTTATCCAACAGTCAAACATTACAAAAAGCTTTAAGACAACGCTCTGCATTTACTGTACTCACCCCACACCCTGGTGAAGCTGCACAATTACTGCACACCAGCACAGCGAATATTCAAGAAAACCGATTGGAATCTGTGCTTAAACTTGCAAAGAACTACCAAGCTTGGGTTGTTCTCAAAGGAGCGCAAACACTCATCGCCTCACCTAAGCAACAAGTATGGCTTAACCCTTTTGGCTCTGCCAATTTAGCCACGGCAGGAACAGGCGATGTTTTGGCTGGTATGATAGGCGGTTTGCTCGCCAATCAAGCGCAAAGCACCCTTCAAGACGGACAAAAAATGATTGCCGCTGTCGCCATGCACGGAATAGCTGGAGCGAAATCAGGTTGGTACAAAGCGGGTCAATTACCCAATCTTGTCGCTAAAGAAGTCACTCAACTTCTTTCAATTCATTAGTTTAACATGTCATCTTCGTGCCTTAAATCTGTCATTATCATGTCTTAAAACTGTTGAATAGTTTGCCTCAATCTAACCCTATGGAGGTAAATGATGATGCTTAATCAAATGGATAATCCTGCAGAAATGTTAGCTTGGCTTAGCCAACGTAACCATCACATTCCTCTTGAAGACCTAGCTTTCATGATGGCTGCACATGAAACTTCAGACTACCTGGAAGAACGTGATACTTTTGACTTGGATAATGATTTTATCGAAAGCGCATATTAAGTAAGCTTTACCTATTCTTGGCTATACAAAATAATTTGTATGGTCGAGCCTAGAAGTGCTAAAATGGTCATTTTTAATTCCAACGATGATAGTTCAACAACACCAGTAACATGGCTCAGTACAGCAAGTAAAAGCCATGGCATGAGAACCAAGCACAACCATAAAGTACCACTTATAAAAACAACAATGCTCTCCATAGCTTTATATTTACTATATGTTGTTTGAGCTGGTTTAATGTTTTCCATACTTAACCTCTTACATTTACACATCCACCATTAAGAAAGTATTGTGCCAATATCCCGCCCCCCTTTTGTGCTTGTATTTCACGGCGCATGACCTTATCCTTAAACCAATGAAAAACTCAAAACAAGAACAACTGCCTGCAACCTTCAACCCTAACAACACGGCGTTAACCCCTTATCAGCGTGGTGAACTATCACCCTTAGACATGTGGTATCGCGAACTCAGGAAAATCCCCAAGCTCGATAGAGAAGAAGAAGCAAGGCTGACCAAAAAGTGGACAGAAGAAAAAGACCTGCAAGCAGCGCAAAGCTTATTGCTTGGCAACTTGCATGCTGTTGCAGCTATTGCTCGTGAATATAGACACTTCGGTCTCCCTGAAATGGATTTAATTCAAGAAGGTACCATTGGTTTGATGAAAGCTATACACCGCTTTGACCCAAGCCGTGGTTTTCGCCTCATGACCTATGCATCTTGGTGGGTACGCGCAGCGATTCATGATTATATTTTGAAATCATGGAGCATAGTGAAAATGGGTACCAACAAGATGCAGCGCCGTGTTTTTGCTGGTCTTAAAAAAGCCAAACATGCTATCGCTGCGATTGAAGGGCGTTTAGACGAAGAAGTGGCCAATGAATATGGTATTACCGAACAAGAGTTCCAAAATATTGCCAGTTCATTTCTGCAACGTGATGTATCCCTAGACTCTGAAAGTGAAGAAGGTGGGTCAACCATGGTGATGGCATTACCCTCACCAGAGCTTCCTCCTGAGGAACAAGTGCTCAATGCAAATTGGGCAAGCCACCAGCACAGTTTACTTCACCAAGCCATGGAAAAGCTATCCGACCGCGACCGTCTGATTATTCAACGCCGTCATCTTTCTGAAGAGCCTGATACATTAAAAGATTTGGCTGAAGAACTTGGCATTAGCATTGAACGTGTACGCCAGCTTGAGGCTAGAGCCATGAAAAAACTCAAAGCAAGCCTTACATGAAGTTACAATCTAAATCACTCATATTATTAGCTCTTACAGCCACCACATTTGTTGGTGGTTATATTTTTCTGAGGTATGCATATAAAGTTACAGATACCATTCCTTTTGCTCAGGAAATCGTACTCATTGTGTTAGGAACCGTAGTCACCGTATTGATTACAGCTTTACTACTCAATAAACAAACCGAAGTAGAAATTGAGAAAGAACAAACCATCAAGTTTCTTGAACTCAAAACCAATACATATGAACAACTGATTCAACGCATTGAAGCTATGGCTTTATCTAATCAAGTCACTGAAGATGATTTAATGCGGCTTCGTTTTATCACCCACCGCTTAGCTATTGTTTCATCACCAGCCGTCTTACAAGAATACCACAAGTTCTTATCTGTGCTGGGTGATAGCGCGGAAGATGGTGACCTTGGCAATGATTTTGAACATGTATCTACTGCTCTTGCCAAACTTACAGTTGTCATCCGGGCAGACCTTTTGGGTACTGAAGATGCATTGTCTGGTCACTCTCTAGGTGATATCCGCTCTATTATTCTAAAAAACACCAATGAATCATCTGATCTAAAACTTAAATAAAAGAACTAAACAAAAAAGAGCAGCTTCATTGCTGCCCTTCTTTATCATCACAAATCCAACTTAAAACATATTCTTGATTGTTTCACTTAAGCGATCAAACAACCCTTGTTTACCTTCTCCTTTCGCAATACTTTGCTCAATTTCATCCATGCTATCATACAAGTCTTTAAACTTATCTTTATCGCCATAGCCTAAAGTTTGCGCCCATTCTAGCTGTTTTCTCGCTTCGCTAAGAAGTTCTTGCACAGCTTTTCGTTGCTTAGAAGCATCAACCTTTTCTTTTTCCATCATTTTTTGTTTCGCTTCATGCAATGCTGTTTGTGCACGTAATACAGGCAATGGAATCACATCATCAGTCACCACTACTGTAGATAATACACTTTGCAATGCAGTTTTAGCTGCCGATATATCATCCTTTTGAATCAACGGAACAACAGCTTTAATAGCATCAGGATAAGTTAACAGCGGCAAACTTGTCGTCCGCACCACAAGCTCACTTGCAACATCTCTAAGCAGGTGCCTTGCATCTTGTATCTGATTGTTATTTAAGAATTTCCTAGCTTTATTGCGAATATCTTTGATGCTTTCTTTGCTTCCTACAAAGTCATAAGCAATCATCTTAACATCCACGGGTGCTAAAGCTAAATCAGGATATTGCGCAACCAAAAGCTCTAGCTTACCAGTAATCAATGCCAGCGTATCCAAAGCTTGCTGTTTCTTCCCTTGCTCCAACTGCTGTATCGCAGTATTGGTTTTCTCTAATACCGCAACAGCCTCTTTGAGAACCTTGGTTTTGTTCATTTGCTCTTTTTGTTCCGTCAAACTTTTAGAGCTCTTAGTCGGCTCTGCTTGTGCGACAGAAGTCCAAGCTCCCGCTGAAACAGTAAGCAGTGCTCCTGTGAGTACGGGTATCAAGTATCGTTTTATATTCATCATCATCTTCTCCTTTAGATGTGGAGGTATCCACAGCTTATCTATAAGAAGTTAAAACAACACATTCAACACTTGAAAATCACATGTAAAATACTTATATATAAAAGTTTATAAGCAATTTAGCACATATCTTTTTCTTGTCATATGCGTAAATATAATTAGGGATATTTCAAACAAGGAAAATTTATGCCACACAGCATCAACAAAACAGAAAGCGCGCTTCAAGCACTGGAAAAAGACCTAGGTGAGCTTCAAGGTATGTTACACCAAAATGCTACGGATTATCAACGTAATTCAAGCATAGTTCAAGAAGCGGAAATACTGCAAGAGTTCACAGATATTAATGTAGAACACTTATATATTATATAAGTCATCAAAAAACTGTCCTCTGTAACAGTAAAGGTTATCGAGGACAGCCCTGTTTAAATATGAATCGCTTTACCATCCGAATCCAACACAGATTCATGAATCATTTCTGATAAGGTTGGGTGTGGGAACATATGATGCGCTAGCTCTGCTTCAGTTGTTTCAAGCGTGCGCGCCAATTGCAGGCTCACAATCAATTCTGTTGCTTCTGCACCCACGATATGTGCACCAAGAAGTTCACCTGTCTCTGCATCAAAAATAGTTTTGACCATACCATCTGTTTCCGCCAAGCCCATGGCTTTACCATTGGTACTATATGCCATACGGCCGACTTTGATATCCAAACCTTCTTCTTTGCATTGTTTCTCGGTTTTGCCGCATGAACCCACTTGTGGTTGGCAATAAGTACAACCTGGCACATTGCCATAATCCACAGGATGAGGCTCCTTACCAGCAATGGCTTCCACGCACACAATGCCTTCATGAGATGCAACATGTGCCAATGCAGGTGCACCAATCACATCACCAATGGCATAAATACCCTGATGATCCGTGCGGTAATAATCATCCACTTCGATTTGTTGGCGTTCGATTTTCATGGATGTGTTCTCAGCGCCAATACTATCGGTATTACCCACAACACCCACTGCAACCAAACAAACATCGCCTTCAATGGTTTGTTCTTTATCTTTCACGCTATAAGTCACCACAGCTTTACCATCAATATTTTTCGCTGATGAAACCATAGCATTGGTCACGATATTGATTTTATTTTTCTTAAATGAACGGGCAACCACTTTTGAAATCTCTTCATCTTCCAATGGCAAGATTTGAGGTGCTGCTTCAATCACAGTCACTTCCGAACCCATGGCATTATAAAAATAAGCGAATTCCATACCAATCGCACCTGAACCAATCACCACCAATTTTTTAGGTAATGATGTTGGAGCCAAGGCTTGTTTGTATGTGATAATCACTTCGTTATCCACATCCATGCCTGGGAAGGCACGTGCTCTTGCGCCTGTTGCCACAATTACGTGTTTGCCAGTGACTTGTGATGTTTTACCATCCGTACCTTTCACCATGAGCTTGTTATCAGCTTCAAAAGTGGCATAACCTTCAATATGGGTGACTTTGTTTTTCTTGAATAAGAAGCCAATGCCGCCGTTTAATTTCGCTGAAATTTTACGTGAACGTGCTACAGCTTTTTCTAGGTCTGGTTTGGCTTCAGTAATACCCAAACCAAGTTCATCACCACTGTGTTGGATAACGTTAATAATCTCTGCTGTACGCAACAACGCTTTGGTTGGGATACAACCCCAGTTTAAGCAAATACCACCCAAATGCGTAGATTCAATACATGCTACTTTCAAACCCAATTGTGCAGCGCGAATCGCCGCCACATAACCACCAGGGCCTGCGCCTACAACAACCACATCATATTCACCATCAGGGTTAAATACGCCTGCTGGCTTAAGGTTTAATTCATGCTCTTCATCATCGCCTGATGGTGCAGCAGCAAGTGTTTCCACTACTTCTTGCGGTGTTGCAACAGGTGCAGCTTCGGCGGCTGCATCAGCAGCGGATGTTTCACCTGATAAGTTTTCTGGCATATAATCATCGGCTATTTCTTCATCTTCTTCAGCAATCACTGCAATCGCCGCACCTACAGGAACAAGGTCACCTTCTTTAGCAATAATCTTGTGCAAAATACCTTCATCAATCACTTCCACTTCCATGGTCGCCTTATCGGTTTCCACCTCCAGCATGACTTCACCTGATTCAAGGGTATCACCCTCTTTTTTCAGCCAACGGGCAATTTTACCCTCAGTCATGGTGGGTGATAATTGGGTCATAAATACATCAATGGGCATGGTTCACCTCTTTATGGGTTCACCACGAAGAACACGAAGAACACGAAGGATTTACCTTAATGATATAGGTGACTTGGTGGTGTTTTATTCAATAATTAAATCAATACACTCGCTGGACATTCAAGATGTTTCTTCAGCGCATTCAAATATTCTGCACCCACGGCACCATCCACAACACGATGGTCACAAGATAGGGTAAGTGTCATCATTTTCTTCACAACAACGTGTCCATTTTCAGCCACAGCACGCTCTTCCGTGCCACCAACTGCCAAAATTGCGCCTTCAGGTGGGTTTACAATCGCTTGGAACTGCTTGATACCATACATGCCCAAGTTTGAAATGGAGAATGTACCACCTGTATATTCTTCAGGTTTTAATTCACCAGCACGTGCTTTACTTGCTAGTTCTTTAATTTCATTAGAAATATCCACAATACCTTTCTGCTCAGCAAAACGAACAATCGGGGTAATCAAACCACCATCAATCGCCACGGCAATCGAGATATGTGCATGTTTATGTTGGTAAGTATGCGAGTCCGCCCAAGATGCATTTGCCGCAGGCACATCCATTAAAGCTTTGGATACCGCTTTGACGATGAAATCATTGACGCTTAATTTGAATGTACCATCAGCAGCTTCATTGAGCTGTGCACGCAAGTCCATCAATCTATCCATAGCCACATCAATGCTTAAATAGAAATGTGGAACTTGTTGTTTAGACTCTGTCAAACGGCGTGCAATAGCTTTACGCATCATGCTATTTTCAATCGCATCATATTCATCAGCATGATATGGCATAGGACCAGTTGGTAGCGGACGAATCGCAGTAGGCACAAAGCTTTGTGAACCACCGCCCAAACTAATACCGCGCTTGGCTGCTTTCTCAATATCAGCTTTAATAATACGACCGCGTGGCCCAGTACCCGTAATAGCAGCAAGATTAACACCTTTTTGCTTGGCTAACCTACGTGCTAAGGGTGATGCTTTGATTCTTTTATCATTGGCTGCGCGCTCTACGGCGGCTATATCTACTGGTGCTTGTGTTGCAGCCACTTCACTTGGTGCAGGCACAGGACTTGGTTTTGGTTCTGCTTCTACAGCAGAAGGTGTACCGTGTGTTTCAACAATAGGCTCTTGCCCACTACCTTCGGGCATATAATCTGCAGGCACTTCCTCACCTTCTTCAGCAATCACACCAATAGCCTCACCCACTTTAACCAGTGCTCCTTCTGGAGCAATGATTTTATGTAGAATACCTTCATCAATCACTTCCACTTCCATGGTCGCTTTATCGGTTTCTACTTCAAGCATCACTTCGCCTGATTCAAGCGTATCGCCTTCTTTTTTTAGCCAACGCGCAATTTTACCTTCAGTCATTGTCGGAGATAATTGGGTCATAAAAATATCAATGGGCATGTTTTTACCTCAATGGTTAGCCACAGAGGGCACAGAGCATACAAAGGTATCTAAAACAACTCTGCGTTCTCTGCGTTTTCTGTGGCGAAATTCTTTCAATTCAATCAAGCTCTGTTGCACACAACACGTGCTGCTTCAACAATTTCAGCAACCGATGGCAATGCATATTGCTCCAAGTTTGCTGCATACGGCATCGGCACATCTTTACCCGTCACACGTGCTACTGGTGCATCCAGATCATCAAATGCTTTTTCCATAATACGCGCCGAAATCTCTGCGCCAATACCTGCAAAACGCCAGCCTTCTTCAATCACCACTGCACGGTTGGTTTTTGCCACCGATGCAAGGATGGTTGCTTCATCCAATGGGCGAATGGTGCGTGGATCAACCACTTCGGCATCAATACCTTGTTTGGCTAATCCTTCAGCTGCAAGTAATGCGTACCCTGTCATGCGTGAATGAGCGACAAGTGTCACATCACTACCTACACGTTTAATATCTGCTTTACCAAGTGGAACAATATATTCCCCTTCTGGCACTTCACCAATATCACCGTAGTTGATTTCATTTTCAATAAAAATAACGGTGTCGTTATCACGAATCGATGCCGCCAATAAACCTTTAGCATCAGCGGGATTGGATGGCATCACTACTTTTAAACCTGGAATATTCGCATACCAGTTCTCAAAAGCTTGGGAGTGCTGTGAACTTACACGCGCTGCTGCACCACCAGCACCACGGAACACCATAGGACAATCGTATTGACCGCCCGTCATATACTTCATCTTGGCTGCGGCATTGACAATTTGGTCGGCTGCAAGAATAGCAAAGTTCCAAGTCATAAACTCTATAATCGGACGCAAACCCGCCATAGCCGCACCAACACCAAGTCCAGCAAAACCAAGCTCAGTAATTGGGGTATCAATCACACGACGCGGTCCAAATTTATCCAACATGCCTTGGGACACTTTATATGCACCATTGTATTCAGCGACTTCCTCACCCATAAGAAACACGCGGTCATCACGCTCCATTTCGTTGCACATTGCTTGATTCAGTGCTTCACGATACGTAATTTTAGCCATGATTAGCCCACCTGCCTTGGATATGGATATGCATTGGGAATCTCATCATTAATAACATCATCCCACAACACGGAAAGGTCTGGCTCGGGCTGAGCTTCTGCAGCTTTTGCCACTGCCACGACCTCTTTCTTAATATCTTTATCTTTTTGTTTAAAATCAGCTTCTGTTGCTAAGCCTGCCTCGATCATTTGCTTTTGCAAACGTACAATTGGGTCGCGCCCTGAACGCCATTCATCCACTTCATCACGCGTACGATAAGTTGCAGGGTCAGACATGGAATGACCACGGTAACGATAAGTCATCATTTCTACAATAATTGGACCCTGCCCAGAACGTGCATGCTCCAACGCTTCTGTCATTTTGCGTTCTACTTCAAGCACATCCATACCATCGACTTGAATACCGGGCACTTTGAAAGAAATACCACGTTTATAAAGATGTGTTTCAGCTGATGCACGGCTCAATGAAGTACCCATTGCATACTGATTGTTTTCAATCACAAACACCACCGGCAACTTCCAAAGTGCTGCCATATTAAATGACTCATACACTGCACCCTGATTCACGCCACCATCACCCATAATGGTAATAGAAACACGTTTATCATCATTGTATTTACTGGCAAAAGCGAATCCCGTACCAATCGGCACTTGTTCACCCACGATACCATTACCACCAGCAAAATTTTTCTCTTTATCAAACATGTGCATGGAGCCACCTTTACCACCCACAATACCACCTGCACGACCAAGAAGTTCTGCCATAATCGCCGTTGGGTCAGAGCCACGAGCAAGGATATGACCATGATCTCGATAACTGGTCATCATATAATCGGTAGGTTCGGCAGCTTCTTCCATACCTACGCACACTGCTTCTTGCCCATTACATAAATGGCAAAAGCCACCAATCTTCTTCAAGCCATACATTTGCCCAGCTTTTTCTTCAAAGCGGCGGATATATAGCATCATATCGTGCATAGCATGCAAACGCTCAGCGCTATAAAAGCGTCCTTCTTGCGTGATGCCAGCTTGGTTATCATCTTGTTTTTTGGTTGTCATAACATCCCCAATCGTTTCGCTAGACTGCGAACTATGCCCGACTCATATCCCTGCGCAACCATAAAAAGGTCACAAAGAACAAAATAGCCCTTGAAAAGCCCTGTTTATATAGATGTTAAAAGTACTACTTTTACCCATACTTTACCATACGAAAGATTCAATAAAAAAAGAACTCAAACTTCAGTATTAATAAACACCTCTAAAGCAACACTTTATCCATATAAATCAATATGTTAAAATATTTAAATCAACCAAGATATTGCACACTACGGTAAACATCTTCTTTGTATAAGTTCCCTAAACTTATATAGGGCTAGTCTAGGGCTAAAAAAATACGAAAAAACCTTAAAATAAAGCAATATCTACCGATGAGAGAAGCATCTCTGTTTTATTATATGAGTTAAGATACTTACTTACAAAAACCTTCATGCTTTAATAAAAACAGTTTCGCCACAGTGCACATGTTCAAACAAACGCACAATATCCTCATTACACATGCGGATACAACCATGAGATACAGGCAAACCAATTTTATCTTCTTCGTTGGTACCGTGGATATAAATATAGCGTTTTTTTGTATCCACTTTTCCACGCTTATTTACACCCGTTTGTACACCCGACAACCAAAGAATGCGACTTAGTATCCAATCATGCTTATAATGTGCTATTTTTTGTTTAAATACACCCTTTGGCTCCCTAGATTCAAAATAGGTAAAAACTGGAAGATCACCCCCAATTTTAGCACATATTTTATGCTTACCTAACGGTGTCTTTAGACTACCTTCCGTATTTCCCACACCATTTCTAGCCGTAGAAATAGGGTAAGCACAAACCACCCCTGTTTTACGGCGATGGTACAACATTTGTTCAGATACAATAATTTTAATCATGGTCTGCCAATACGCGTAATGCTAGGGCAGCATTCATTTTCACTTTATGTGCCTTTGAATAAGCATCAAGCAAAACAAGTGCCCGCAATAACGCATCTAAAGTACGTGGAACATATTGTAATAACACAGGCAACACCGTTTCTTTCATATCCCATTGCATGTTATGCAACACCGAATCTAAAACACGCTTCAAATCTTCATCATTTGCAGGGGCAGACATCTCCACTTTTTCCATCATCAACAAACGGCTGCGTAACTCTGGGGGCATATTATGCTCTGCGCACCGCCAACTGATTAACAATGCCTTATTCATCTCTTTCGCTCTTTCAATCAAGTGGAACACGGCATAGGCAAATGCAGAAGGTATGTTTCCAGAAGGTAAATCCAATATCCAATATGCTTGATGCTCGCACTGCTCCAACCATAATTTCAATTGGTGTACTGAAGACATATCACCCTCATCGCAAGCCAACAAGGCAACATGTGGGTTTTCATCTGCCAACGCCTGCAACAAATGGCTTTTACCCGCCACTGACTCCGAGGTTAACCACAATAGTCCACCTTGCACAAACCACAATGCAAGTCGCCCTAATGCTTCCTCAACCTGCGGGTGACGCACCCAGCTTCCATAGTGTTTTTTAATAGGGAGCAGAAGCTCCAGCGTTTGTTGTTCACTCACCACTTACTCAACAAGCCAATCATACAAACTTCCTTCAGGCTGCTTGATTGCCTTCATACCATAAGCAGCAAACCATGATGGCAACCATGAATCATCTCCGTCACGTAAAACCAAACGGTACTCACGACGCTGTTTTTGCAATAAGGTTGGCACAATACTTTCCACCACCGCCAGCTTTAACAATGCCTGCTCTAGCATCACCTGTGATGCCAGCTCATGCTCTGCTTCTATACGTAGCAACACTACATTTGAGGCAGCATCAAACTTCATATCATCTTGATAAGCATCACGAATATTTAGCAATACTTGTTTTAAGAATGCTTGCAATTGATAGTCGGTATATCCTTGCATAGGAATATTGGTTTGCTGCAACAAGTCTGCAGAAAAATCACCTTGCACATCCACATGCAGTTGCAATTCACCATAAATATCGGTCACGGGGGAAAAGGTTAGCATTAGCTTTCGACCGTTGGCACCCAAGGCAAAACCATAAGTATCCGACATTTCATAAGCCGTGTTTAGCAAGTCTTTGGCAAGCATATCACCTTGCTCTGCAAAGCCAGCCACATGAATATCCAAATTCCAAAACGGCTGCTCTTGAATCATTTTAATGCCACGCTTACGCAAAAACTTTTCTACCTGATTAGGATTAAACTCTACATTTGCCCCAAAAGACGTGGGTTTAAAACGCAACACCAATGATGTTGCCACAGACCAAGACTTCGATTTCTCCAGTGCATCAAAAGGTACTACCCGCGCCCACAACACTGGCAACGCAAGCTTGGTTGCTTGTCGAATTGTTAGTTCGGATGCGCCTTCATCTTGCAGCGACACCAAAAACCTCTCATCTGCCGCAGCAAACAACTGCAGTGGCACAAGCAAACAAATGAGCAACCCAAATAGCATCCTCATTTCACAACTCGTAAGTGGCGCACTTTCCGCCCAGTGTTGGATTCTGTTTTTTTCTCCACTTCATCACTTGGTTTTTCCACTGTAGCATCAGCCAACGCCTGCATTTCTTCTTCGGACATATTCACCTCTTGCTGCACCTGCTCTTTAACACTTCTAGGTATATCAGATTCCCACAAGATACCCGATGACAAGTCTTGCTCTGGCAAATACGCTGCCCAAATACGTTTCATCGGAATCACACAATGGTGTGATACGCCAGAGAATGAGAAGTTAGACTCCAATGATGAATCGCTAATATGAATAGGCTGCGGCATACGCGCATTTAACACTAGCGGCAAGGCATAATCGTGTTTCAAGTGTTCGGGTAGTTGTACGTCTTCAGCCGTGGCATCTACCAAGATAAAAATGCGTTTATGGTCGTAAAAGAAGTCACGTAATTTTTTTGCCTTCAAAGCATCTAGAAAGTTCACACCCATGGTTTCATCACCCCTTCAAGCTTCCAACAATATCAATCAACAGACTGAATATGAAACGCTAGTGTTTCTATTGGCTTCCCACCTTTTAAGTGTTGGGCAATAATTTCATCAACTTTAGCTTCATCCATGTTGGCATACCATACCCCTTCAGGGTACACCACCATAATGGGTCCTTGCTCACAGACACCAAGGCAACCCGCTCTATTCACGCGCACTGCATTATCCCCTTCAGCCAACCCCTCTTCAGCCATGCGTTTTTTGATATACTTTAATAAGGGCATGTTTTCACCACAAGCCTTACCCACACACATGATAGCGTGATGTTTATATGAAGGAATACTTAGTTTATCTGTCATTTTTATACTTACCTAAAACCTATGAATTTCATCTTTAATATTTGCCGTAGCGTACCAAGATGAAAACCAGATGTCATTTACACTTGGTCTTGGCTTCAGTTTGTGGTGGACTTCGTCCATGCAAATTCCTCACCATATTGAATCAACTATTCGGCAACATGCCGAAAAAGGCAAAACATTTAACGCTTATATCTATGATACCGCTCCGCTGAAGCGAAGAATTAGCTGCCTCAAGCGCATTATGCCGCAAGGTGTTGAAGTGTTTTACGCCATGAAAGCCAACCCTCACCCTGCGTTTCTAAACGCAGCTTTAGAAGCTGACGTCACAGGCATTGAAATCGCCAGCCTTGGTGAAGCGCATAAAGCCGTTGCTGCTGGTTTCACCCCCTCACAACTTATATACACAGGCCCTGGTAAAAGCTTGGAAGAGTTAACATGGTGCGTAGAAAACCATATTCGAACCATTCATATTGAATCTTTAGCCGAAGCTCACCGTATTCAATCGTTATGCGAACAATCCAATACCCAGCAAGACATCCTGCTGCGTATCAATGCCAATTTTGATATTCATGATGCACAAACCACTTTTTCAGGTGGTTCAAAGAAATTTGGTATTGATGAAGAACAATTGGATGTTGCGCTTCCCCAAATTCTAGCCTTGAACAAACTTAACTTTCGTGGTTTACATGTATATGCCGCTAGTGGTGTATTAAATGTGGATGATTTATTACACAACTGTAAATTGGTCTTTGATTTAACCCAGCGCATTGAAACACAATATCAAGGTGTCACATGTGATATTATTGATTTCGGTGGTGGTTTTGGCGTGGACTACCTCGAAAAAGGTACAGACTTTGCAGCCCAAGCTTATGCCGATGGTCTTGCAGCGATGATTCAAGATTACAGCTTTCAAAACCGTCATTTTGTTTTAGAGCTTGGTCGCTGGTTGGCGGCAGAATGTGGCTGGTTTTGCACTGAAATCATCGACATCAAAACAAGTCGCGGCAAGAAACAAGTGATTTGCGCTGGAGGCATCAACCATTTCCGCCGCCCTGCTGCCCTTGCCATCAATCACCCCACAAGCATTATCAACATGAACAAACCTAAACTCTTTGATGGACAAGAATCCATACACCAAGAAAAAGTATATTTTGGTGGCCCGCTGTGTACCAGTGCAGACAAACTGGCGAATGACGTTTATATTGAAGAAGCACATATTGGCGACATTGCCGTATTTGGTTTGGCAGGTGCTTATGGCTTAAGCATGTCCAACACGGGCTTTCTTAGCCATGCTTTACCGCAAGAAATTGTTGTCACACATTAAAAAAGGAAAACTATGAGTATTTCAAATGAAACTATGATGACACCACGCGAAATTGTTAGTGAATTGGATAGGTTTATTATTGGGCAGTTTGATGCCAAACGTGCGGTTGCTATTGCTTTGCGTAATCGCTGGCGCAGACAACAAATAAGCTCGCCAATGCGTGAAGAAATTACGCCAAAAAACATACTTATGATTGGTTCAACAGGCGTAGGTAAAACAGAAATTGCTCGCCGCCTAGCCAAGCTTGCCAAAGCACCCTTTATTAAAGTGGAAGCCACCAAATATACCGAAGTTGGTTATGTTGGGCGTGATGTGGAATCGATTATTCGCGACCTACTCGACACTGCCATTAAAATGGTCAAAGAAGAGCATGTAAATAAAGTCAAAGTTCGTGCTGAAGAAGCTGCAGAAGAGCGTATATTGGATATTCTTATTCCTACACCTGTGGAAGAACATACCCGCCCCGTTTCCGCCGATGCGCCCAACCCACACCGCAGCTCTAGGGATAAAATGCGGCATAAACTTCGTTTGGGTGAATTAAACAGTCGCCAAATTGAAATCGATATTCCTGAACACCACGACATGCCCCTGCTACAAGTATTTAGTAACAACCCCAATGAAGATAATAATATGGATATTAAAGACATGTTGGGTGGGCTTTTGGGCGACAAAAAGAAAACAAAACGTGTCACTATCCAAGAGGCAATGGAAATCCTCAAGCAACAAGAAGCATCACGCTTAATTGATAATGATAAAGTCAAAGAAGAAGCCATTCAGCGCACTGAAAATTCAGGTATCGTATTTTTGGATGAAATCGACAAAATCACACATCGTGAAGGCACAAATGGCGACGTATCCCGTCAAGGTGTGCAGCGTGATTTACTTCCTTTGGTTGAAGGTACGTCTGTGAGCACTAAACACGGTTCGGTCAACACCAATCATATTTTATTCATTGCCTCAGGTGCATTTCACTTGAGCAAACCTTCTGATTTGATACCTGAACTCCAAGGTCGCTTCCCCATTCGCGTGCAACTTCAATCTTTAACAGAGGACGATTTTAGACGCATCTTGGTTGAACCAGAATGTGCATTAACCCAACAATATACAGCCCTACTAGCTACAGAAGGCATTAGCCTTGAATTTGCAGAGTCTGGTATTGCTGAAATTGCTAAAACAACCGTATTGGTCAATGAAAAAACTGAAAATATCGGTGCCAGACGTTTACATACACTTTTAGAACGTGTTTTGGATGAAGTCAGCTTTGATGCTTGCGACCGTACAGAGAAGACATTGGTCATTGATGACAAATATGTTCGTGATTGTTTGGGTGAAACAGCAGAAAGCGAAGATCTTTCACGTTATATTTTATAACCATGTCACCCCCTATTCTCACCGTTGATATTCTCCGCCATGGCGAGACAGAAGCAGAAGCTGGAAAGCTATATGGGGCAACGGATGTTCCCTTAAGTGATTTAGGGAAATCACAAGCATTAAAGGCTGCCAAAATCATCCATAAAGAGCCTATTGCACACATCATGAGCTCGCCCTTAAAACGTTGTACTTGGCTTAGCGAAAAGTTAAACACAAGGCAGCACATCAACACAAGCTATCATATTGGTTTTAGTGAAATAAATTTTGGTGACTGGGAAGGCAAAGACATTCAGACACTGATTCAACAAGAGCCCAACTTTCGCCAAGACATCAGCCAGCTTAAGCCGCCCAATGGTGAAACATTTACTGATTTTGAGCAGCGCGTTAGCACCACTTGGCATGATTATATTTCCCAACATATGGAACAAGGTGGACATCATCTATTGGTCACCCATGGCGGTGTGATTCGTCTTTTACTTGGGCAAGTATTACATATTCCCAAACAACACCTCAGCAGCTTATATATTCCGCATGCTGCTTGGTCACGTATCACCTTTGTACAAGGAGAATCACCCATGTTGTGGTTTATGAATCATCATGCTTGAAAACAAAGATAAATTTATCGCTACGTGGTCATTTTTAACCACGCTGCCTTCACCACAAACAACACAAGACACTCCGCCTCAGCTATCCATGATACCTTTAGTGGGCTTAGGCTTAGGTTTTATCTTTTATATCAGCGCATGGTTACTTTCAGGTTTTCACCCCGCCGTTGCAGCTTTGTTGGTACTGATATTATGGATAGCAAGCACGGGATTCTTACACCTTGATGGTTTAGCCGACTTATCTGATGCTTTGGGGGCATCACATGGTGATAAAACACGTTTTTTAGAAGTCCTCAAAGCACCTGAAATTGGTGCTTTTGCAGTGATTGCTCTGATATTGGCAATAGTATCCAAACTTGTTTTGTTATCCGTACTTAGTTTTTCTGAAGTAGTTGCGCCGCTTCTTCTCATCCCTGCATGGGCACGTTTAGGTGCAGCATGGTGGGCTAGCGAATTACCTCCCCTGCATGATGGGCTAGCTACTTGGTTGCTTGATTCAGGCGAAGCCAACCTTACACCTTGGTTGATTACACTACTGATTTTATCCCTTTTATTTGCACCCATACTTTTACTTGCACCTCTAGTATTATGGGCTTGGAAAATATTCTTAGAACAAAAAGTACAAAGCATGAATGGTGACTGTTTGGGTGCTGGCATTGAAATATGCGAAATTTTATTGCTCACATTGTGTTGTTTAAACCTATGAATCACCTTCAAAACAAACGTATTCTGCTGACCCGCACAAGCGAACAAAACAAAAATACGGCAAAGCAGCTCAAATCTATGGGGGCAATACCTGTCTATTTTCCATGTATTCAGATTGATTACCTAAACAACAATATACAACAAGCTTTAACAAAACTGCACACTGAAAACACACGCAGCACAGACATTATTTTTAGCAGCAGCAATGGTGTAAAAGCCGTAGCTTCATGTACAAATAACCTTCAAAAAAGCTTGCAAGGCCTCCGTATTGTTGCCGTTGGTCATAAAACTGCACAAACACTTAACGAACATGCTTGCACACCAGCCTTTATTCCCGAAGAAGCATCTCAAAAAGGTCTTATCGCAGCATATCAGCAGCAAAATTTGCCCCAACAAGCATATTTCTTTCGTGCCGAAGAAGGCAGTGATGACTTACTCCACGCCCTAGAGCAACAAGGGGTAAATACACATTTGATACCAAGTTACCGCGCCAGTTGCCCCAATAATGATGCTAGCTCTATTATCGAACAGCTTCAAAACAAGAGTATTGATGCTGTATTGTTGGGCAGTGCAAAAACCGCAGCATTTTATGTGCAGCGCATTGCCAACT
>JALWRX010000035.1 GCA_027080505.1 Ghiorsea sp. | reverse complement strand
GGCTTGTGCCAGCTTTTGATGTTCTATGGGCTTGGTGAGGTAAGCATCTGCACCAGCATTCAGGCACTCTTCAATATTACCAGAAACCGCATCAGCCGAGAGAATAATCATGGGTAAATGCTCCCCAGCTTCTAAGAAACGATAAGCCTTAATCACATCCAGCCCCGACATGTTTGGCATGTTGATATCCAATAGAGCCAAATCAAAATCATGCTCTTGTTCCAAGGCATCAAGAGCTTGTTCTCCATCATTCACCATGGTGACGTGATGGTTCATGTGTTCTAAAAATTCCCGAATCACAATTTGGTTCACTTCATTGTCTTCGGCAACAAGAATATTTAATCCATGTTGCTGCCCTTGTTTTTGTTGTGCAGCAATAGAAGGAATATCTTGGTGTAAAGATTTACCCACACAAATTTCATGGATGGCATTAAAGAGTAAGGATTCATTGAGCGGATAACAAAGCACTTCCGCATAACCCTGTTCAATGAGAATTTCAGAGGAAATTTTGTCCAAGCATTCGCCAACTAGAATAAAAGCAACTTCATTCAACCCCTGCTTTTTGTGCGCTCTTTCTATAAAATCTCCAGCATCCATGCCAAGCATGCCTTGATCCACAATAGTGATATGGAAAGGTGTTTGCATGGCATGAGCGCCTGACAAGATAGTGAATACATCAAGCACATTATCGCATGTTTGTACATGCTGCCCCCAGCGCTGCATGGGAGATAAAAATTGTTCTGCTTTATCCTGGGGCAGCAAGGTGAGGATTCTTGCATCGGCAAAATCTGTTTGTTTGGTAATGCTTTCTTTAGAGGCGGATTCTGGGCACTCAAAAGGCAGGGTAAACCAAAATTCTGAACCTTTGCCTTCTTGGCTGATAACCCCAATTTCACCACCCATAAGCTCAACCAGCTCTTTAGAAATGGTTGTTCCCAGACCTGTGCCGCCGTATTGGCGAGTGGTAGAGACATCGGCTTGGGTAAAGCTATCAAATATTTTGCTCTGCGCTTCTTCTGAAAGCCCGATACCAGTATCAATCACACGAAACCGTAGCCATATTTTTGATGGGGTTGATTCTTTCATACGTTCTACAAGCACTTTTATACTGCCCTTTTCGGTAAACTTGATGGCATTGCTCAGAAAATTGATAAGCACTTGCCGAATATGTAGCTCATCACCGCACAGTTGAAATTTCACATCCGCATCCACATGAGAAGTGAGGTTAAGGTTTTTCTTGGTCGCTTGCGGCATAAAAGTTTGTAATGTTGAGCTAATCAACACATGCAAATCAAAGGGTTTGATTTCTATAGTTTGTTTGCCCGCCTCAATCTTGGAAATATCTAACACGTCATTTATTAAGGACAGTAGTGTATGTCCTGAGGATTGAATTAACTTGGTATAACTTTGTTGCTGTTTATCGAGCTTAGTCATGGTGAGTAGCTCTGTTGCACCAATAATACCATTAAGGGGGGTACGTAATTCATGGCTCATATTGGCAAGGAATTGTGATTTGGCTTGATTGGCTTTTTCTGCTGTTATAATTGCCTTATGTAGACGTTGGACTAATTTTGCCATAAATAACGGTACAGATAAAAGCATAACAACATTACCAGCTATCATATGAGGATGTTCTACCCATGATGGGTGAAATGTAACAATAAAGGCAAACCCTACTCCAGAAAATAAAGTGGTTAGGAATGTAAACTTAACACCATACCTAAAGCCATAACCAGTGATGATCCATAAGTACAACCCTGTGAAAATAAGACCATTCTCAATATCTGCATTGTATAAAGCTAATGTAACAGCAGAAGTATCAGTTACAGCCATTAAAGTACGTCGAGGAATGTTCTCACTTGGAGAAAAGAGAATCCAAGAGAGTAAGGATGTTGACAAAATACCGTATAATAAAGGGATAATGACTAAAGTGTTATTATCCATTAATGAGAAGTAGACAACTAAGAGGATAACAACAATTTGTCGGGTCACCGACTGCTTCCATTCAGGATTTTTTTTTGCAACCTGTATTTTTTTTAAGATGCTTGTTTCACTCAGGGTCATTCCGCAACCATAACATGAGAATGGTGGTAACTTCTATGGTCAATATGCCTTGTGCGATTTGCTATAGATATGAAAGTAAGGCTTCTTGGCTGTTGTTTCAAAGTATAAAATGTATAAATAAAACTTGGGCTAAGCATGCTTCTCCATAGCAAGCTTATTACCAAATCAGAAGCTCTTTAAGGGTGGATGCTAGAACATACCCAATTGCAATTTCGCTTCATCGCTCATCATGCTTCTATCCCAAGGTGGTTCAAATACCAGTTCAACATGAACATCGGTAACATTCTCTACATCCAATGTTTTTGCTCGCACATCATCCACGATAAATGGTCCCATGCCACAGCCAGGTGCAGTTAATGTCATGGTGATTTCCACATGGTTGCCGCCCTCATCGGTATCCACAATATGCACATCATACACCAAGCCCAAGTTTACAATATCCACTGGAATTTCAGGGTCATATACTGTGCGCAGTGCATCCCAAACCGCAGATTCTTCAACTGGGCCTTTGGCGGTTTTGACTTCTTCAATAGCCTCTGCCTTTGTATCATCACCAAAGCCCAAGCCATCAGCATCCTTGCCTTCTACGCGAGCTAAGTTGCCGTTTACGGATACAGTGTACGTACCGCCCAATTCTTGGGTGATAGCTACTTGCGCACCCTCAGGGATAATCACGGGCGTACCCAATGGAATCAAAATCGCATCAATATCTCGGTTGGTGGTAATCATTTGTCCTGTTGCCATGATTATTCTGTCCTCGCTGGTTGCCCAGCATCTTCAATCGCAGATTTAACCGTATGCCAACAAAGCGTGGCGCATTTGATACGGGATGGGAACTCTTTGACCCCTGCAAGCACAGCAAGTTTACCTAAAGTTTCTTCATCGGGTGGTGTATCCATATCGGCTGTTGCCATTTCATGAAAGGCATCAAACATATGTTCAAACTCATCAATACTTTTACCTTTCAGGTTTTCCGTCATCAAGGATGCCGAAGCGGTAGAAATCGAGCAGCCTTGACCTTCAAACTTTACATCTTCAATGATATTATCGTCATTGATTTGCAAATATACATGCAGTTGGTCGCCACAGAGCGGGTTAAACCCTTCCGCGTCATGGCTGCATGGCTCAAGCTTACCGAAGTTGCGCGGAGCTTTGGTATGGTCGATAATGACCTGTTGGTATAAATCACCTAGACTAAACATTTCTAATTTCTCTCTTTTATTAACCACGAAGCACGCAAAGAACACGAAGGAATATAAAAAACTTCGTGCGCTTCGTGTCCTTCGTGGTGGGTTCTCATGCGAACATATCTCGTGCTTTTTCAAGAGCCTCAAATAGAGCATCGACTTCGGCTTCTGTGTTGTAAATCGAAAATGAAGCGCGAGCAGTCGCAGGTACTTTATAAAATTGCATCACAGGCATAGCGCAATGATGACCGGCGCGAATAGCTACACCTTCACGGTCTAAGATTGTCCCCAAATCATGGGGGTGAACACCATCCAAGACGAATGAAAGCACACATGCTTTATGTTTTGCTGTGCCTATTTGACGTAAACCATCAAAAGCTTGCGCTTTTTTAGTGGCATAATCGAGCAATTCTTTTTCACGCTTTTCAATGGCAGTAAACCCAATATTTTGAATATATTTCAATGCAGCACCAAAACCAATCACACCTGCGATATTGGGTGTTCCCGCTTCAAATTTATGCGGTAGTTCGTTGTATTGTGTTTTTTCAAACGTCACCATCAAAATCATATCGCCACCACCTTGATAAGGTGGCATGGCATTCAATAATGCTTCTTTAGCAATCAACACGCCCACACCTGTTGGGCCATACATTTTGTGGGCGGATGTGGCATAAAAATCAATATCTAAAGCTTGCATGTCGGTTGGGAGATGTGCGGCTGCTTGCGCACCATCAATCAACACTTTTGCACCCACAGCATGGGCTTGTTTAATCATATCAGCAATCGGGTTAATCGTGCCCAAAGCGTTGGACATATGCACGATGCCAACAAGTTTGGTGCGTTCGTTTAACAACTCAGCGTAAGCGATCAAATCAAGTTCGCCTGCTTCATTCATAGGGATAACTTTAAGCTTTGCACCTGTGCGTTCGCACAACATTTGCCAAGGTACGATATTGGAATGATGTTCCATATGTGTAATCAGAATTTCATCATCCTTGCCAATATTTGCGCCACCCCAAGAGGATGCGACAAGGTTGATGCTTTCGGTTGTGCCACGGGTAAAAATCACTTCTTTGGTCGATTTAGCATTGAAGAAAGCACGAATGGTTTCGCGAGCTGCTTCATAATCTTTGGTGGCGCGCTCAGATAAAGAGTGTACACCACGGTGGATATTAGAATTATCTTTTTCGTAGTAATTCCGAATGGTATCAATCACACATTGCGGCTTTTGCGTAGTCGCTGCATTATCTAAATACACTAGCGGATGCCCAAATACTTCTTGATGCAAGGTTGGAAAATCTTTGCGTATCTCTTGAATATTCATGTTTTCAAACCTTTTTGAACCGCAGAGTACACAAAGGAACGCAAAGGAGCGCAGAGGGTAGGCTTTACCTTTGGCAATTCATCACAACGCATGAAGTTTTTTATATTTTCTTCGTGTTCTCTGTGGTCTTCGTGGTGTATATTATTCACTTAATAATCCTTCTAAGTCGTCACTGTGCGGTAGCTTAGCGAAGGCAGCTTTTTCTACATAACTGCGTACAGTTTGATTGCTCATGGCAACCAACACTTCGTCAGCAAAAGCAAAGGTTAACAATTCTTGTGCTGCTTCGGCTGAAATGCCACGCGAGCGAAGATAAAACAATTGTTTATCATCAAGCTGACCAATGGTTGCACCATGGGCACATTTGACATCATCATTGTAAATTTCGAGCTCTGGTTTGGTATCAATCTCAGCATTTTTGGACAATAAAATATTGCCATTACTCATATTGGAATCAGTTTTGATAGCGCCTTCATGCACCATCACCTTACCATTGAATACACCATGAGAGCGACCATCAAGCACTGTACGATAATGTTCGCGGCTTGTGCAATGCGGAGCGGTATGGTCAATGCGGGTATGGTGGTCCACATGCTGCCTGCCACCCAACACAAACAAACCATTCAAGCTGCATGATGCACCTTGCTCATGTAAATCCACAACCAAATCTGTGCGCGATAAAATGCCACCTAACTCTACGCCATGAAAGGTGTAGGATGAGTTTGCGAGCTGCTTCACTTCAACGCGTGCAACATGTGATTGGCTTTTGCCTTCTTGTTGGATGCGGCTGTGCTCTAAACGCGCACCATCTTTTAAGATAATAGCTGTGGTTGCATTGCTCAAGGCTTTGTCTTCGCCCAAGCTGATAAAGTGTTCAATCACTTCAGCTTCTGCATGTTTGCCCAGCATCAAACCATGACGAATCACATGGCTTTGATTGCTGACATGTAAGATATAAAGTGGTTTATCCAGTTTGCTGTTATCTTTTAAGCATACTGCGGCACCATCTTTGGCTGTTGCGGCATTGTATGCGGCAAAACCATTCATCAGCGGGTCGCTAGAGGACACTTGGAAAAGTTTAGCCAGTTCTTTTTCGTTGTTATCATTTGATGTTTCAAAGGTAGCCAACGATTCAATACTTATACCTTGCGGCAAATTGGATTCATTGGCAGTGAATACACCATTGATAAATACCATGCGGTAAGCATCCAATTCTGTGATACCTAAATTATGAATATCAACAGATGCACCAGATACCTTACTTTCAAGCAAGTCTTTTAAGCGTGAAGCATCGGTATATTTCCAGTCTTCATCTCGTTGCGTGGGTAAGCCTATTTTCTCAAATAAGTTTAAAGCGTCTTGTTGGGTTTGTGCTAAAACACTCATTTGTTTTCTTTAACCCAGTCGTAACCGTGCTCTTCAAGCTCAAGTGCTAAAGATTTATCACCTGTTTTTTGAATCACGCCATCCGCTAATACATGTACAAAATCAGGCTCAATATAGTCGAGCAGGCGTTGATAATGCGTAATCATGACAATGGCTCTATCGGGTGAGCGAAGCTTGTTTACGCCACCTGCTACAATGCGCAAGGCATCAATGTCCAAGCCTGAATCGGTCTCATCTAATAGTGCTAACGATGGTTCAAGCACTGCCATTTGGAAGATTTCATTACGTTTTTTCTCACCACCAGAGAAGCCTTCATTGACAGAACGGCTAAGGAAAGATGGGTCTAGCTCAACTAACGCTGCTTTTTCTTTGACCGTTTTCATGAAATCAAAAGCATCCAGCTCTTCCAAACCTTGATGTTTGCGCTTGGCATTTACGCCAGCTTTAAGCAGGTAAGTGTTGTTCACGCCAGGAATTTCCACAGGATATTGAAACGCAAGGAACACACCTGCCCAAGCACGTTCTTCAGGGCTCATCTCTAGCAAATCATCACCCTTATATGTGATAGAACCACCTGTGATTTCATAACCATCGCGCCCAGCAATCACATTGGATAGGGTGGACTTGCCAGCACCATTAGGACCCATGATGGCATGAACTTCACCTGCATTGATGGTTAAGTTTAAACCTTTAAGAATCTTCTTTCCTTCAACGGATACGTGTAAATCTTTAATTTCTATCATTGTTTCACCTTTTTAACCACGAAGGGCACGAAGGGCACGAAGTTTTTTGTTCCTTCGTGTTCTCTGTGTTCTTCGTGGTGAATTCTTCTTATCCTACTGAGCCTTCAAGGCTGACTTCCATCAAACGGTTGGCTTCCACGGCGAACTCCATGGGAAGCTCGTCAAATACATCTTTGCAGAAGCCATTCACAATCATATTGACCGCATCTTCTTCGGATAATCCGCGTTGTTGGCAATAAAAGAGCTGGTCTTCACCAATTTTTGAGGTGGTGGCTTCATGCTCAAGTGTTGCCGTTGCATTTTTTACTTCCACATAAGGGAAGGTGTGTGCACCACATTTATCGCCCAATAATAAGGAGTCACATTGGGTGAAGTTGCGCGCGTTTTCTGCATTTTTACCCATGCGCACCAAACCGCGATAAGACTGTTGGGCACGCCCAGCAGAAATCCCTTTGGAGATGATGGTGGACTTGGTGTTTTTACCCAAATGAATCATTTTTGTGCCTGTATCTGCTTGTTGGCAATTGGTGGTCACGGCAACGGAGAAAAATTTACCTACAGAATCATCGCCTCGTAATATGCAGCTTGGATATTTCCAAGTAATAGCAGAGCCAGTTTCCACTTGTGTCCAGCTAACCTTAGAGCGGTCACCGCGGCAATCTGCGCGTTTGGTGACGAAGTTGTAAATACCACCCACACCATTTTCATCGCCCGGATACCAGTTTTGTACAGTGGCATACTTGATTTCAGCATCGTCTAATGCAACCAACTCAACCACCGCCGCATGAAGCTGGTTTTCATCGCGCATGGGTGCTGTACACCCTTCCAAATATGAGACATGCGAACCTTCGTCAGCAATAATCAATGTACGCTCAAATTGCCCTGTATTTAAAGCATTGATACGGAAATAGGTGGAGAGCTCCATAGGACAACGTACACCTTTGGGGATATACACAAACGAACCATCGGTAAATACCGCAGAGTTTAGGGCTGCAAAGAAGTTGTCACCTTGGGGCACAACCGAGCCTAAATACTTTTGAACAAGTTCAGGGTAATCATGTACAGCTTCTGAAATGGGGCAGAAAATTACGCCAGCATCTTTGAGCTTGCCTTTAAATGTGGTCGCCACAGAAACTGAATCAAACACAGCATCGACAGCAATGTTTTTCACGCCTGCCAAAAACTCTTGCTCACGCAGAGGAATACCGAGTTTATCGTAAGTTTCTAATAGTTTGGGGTCAACTTCATCCAAGCTATCAGGGCCAGAATCGGCTGGTTTGGGTGCAGAATAATACGAGATGGACTGATAATCGGTGGGTGTGTAGTCCACGGCTGCCCATGTTGGCTCTTCCATGGTCAACCAGTGGCGATACGCTTCCAAGCGCCAATCCAACAACCATTGCGGCTCATTCTTTTTTGCTGAGATATGACGAATCACATCTTCATTTAAGCCTGGTGGCAGGGTATCCGATTCGATGTCGGTGGTGAAACCTGCATCATATTCGCGTTTTTCTAAGTCTTTCTGAATTTCTTCGTTTGTTGCCATGTTTTATATAGCTCCAGTGTCCGTTGCTTTTGCAGCACGGATAGGTAAAACTTTTTTCATGGTGAAGATGGGGGTAAAGCCTTCATCCACCATATCTTTTAGGCTGATGTTTTGCAGTGCATCACATACCGCTTGGTTAATTTTCAGCCAATTGGTGCGTGTGCCGCAAACATGTGCTTGTTCACAGGCTTTATTGCCAGCTTCTTCACAGCCCGTAAGTGCAATGTCACCTTCCAAGCTGCGGATGAGTTCGCGCACATTAATGTCCTGTGGTGTACGTTGTAGCTTATAACCACCATTGATGCCGCGCACTGATTCAACAAGGTCTGCTTGGATGAGCGTGGTCATGACTTTGCGCACGGTGGGTTGGGGGATAAATGTTGCTTCCGCCAAGTCTGGCGCGCGCTGCGTTGCATCGCCGCTTTTGGCAAGCTCGGACATCAAAAGGATGCCGTAATCTGTCATTTTTGATAAGCGAAGCATTTTTTAAACGTTTAACCACCTTAAAATTTGAAAGTGGAGCATTTTAGTCATGTTTAGAAAGCAGGGCAAGTAAATATTCTCATGTTTAGAATATGGGATTGAATAAAGGGTTGTTTGTCGTATGCATAGCTGTGGTATAAACTACTGCATATTCTGCAGGTTGGAGGTGTTGTATGCTCAAAGGTAATATGGTGATAGGGCAATCGGGTGGACCTACGGCGGTGATTAATCAATCCTTGGTTGGGGCAGTGCTTGCGGCACGCGAGCAAGAAGCTATTACGGGTATTTTGGGTGCTAAACATGGCCTTGCAGGTATTATGGCGGAAGATTTTATTGATTTAACCACACAATCGGTTGAACAACTTGAAGAAGTGGCGACCACGCCCGCAGCAGCACTTGGTTCAGTTCGCCTCAAACCAGGTAAAGCAGAATGTGAAAAAGTATTTGAAGTGTTTAAAAAACATGATGTTCGTTTTTTCTTTTATATTGGTGGCAATGATTCAGCGGAAACAGCGCATATTATTGCTGAAATGGCAAAGAGTGAGAACTACGACTTTTGTACCATGCATATCCCTAAAACCATTGATAATGATTTAAGAGTGACCGACCACTGTCCAGGTTTTGCATCGGCAGCGCGCTTTGTGGCGCTGGCATTTATGGGTGATGATAGGGATAACAAAGCGTTATCGGGTGTAAAAATCAATGTGGTGATGGGGCGTGATGCAGGCTTTTTGACCGCAGCATCGGCATTGGCTAGGCAGGCTGATGGCGATGGTCCGCATTTGATTTATTTGCCTGAGACAACATTTAATGTCGCACAGTTTAAAGCAGATGTGGCGGCTCAGGTGGAGAAACATGGTCGTTGTGTGGTGGCAGTATCTGAAGGTATTGTGGATGCAGATGGTCATCCCATTGCTACCAGTGGAGAAAAAGATTCACATGGTAACCTCCAGCTTTCAGGCACAGGTGCTTTGGGTGACACATTATCAGCTTTGGTGAAAGAAGCATTGCCAGCAGGGGCACGTGTTCGCGCGGATACATTTGGTTATTTGCAACGCAGCTTTCCAACGATTGTATCGGATGTGGATGCCAAAGAGGCTCGTGATGTAGGTACATATGCCGTGGATCATGCTGCTAGCATGGGTGAAAATGGCTCTGTAGCTATCAAACGGGAAAGCAGTAAACCTTATACAAGCTCTTATTTTGTCACACCACTTTCAACTGTGGCGCGTGAAGCTACATCCATGAAAGCTGAATACATCAATGAAAAAGGTAATGATGTTACCCAAGCTTGGCTTGATTATGTGGCTCCGCTTGTGGGTGATTTGCCGAAGATGGGGCGTTTAATATGATGAAGCAATGCTGGGTAAGGGTGGCGATGTTGATGGTGATGCTAAGTGTGGCATCAACAAGTCATGCCGAGTTGGTGCCAAGGATTGCCTATGTGATTCCTTCAACAGATGGAAGTGTAGATCAACCCAACTATATGGGTAAGTACTGGTATTTAGGGGTTGGGTTTCTAGATACTTCGGGTGGAGGTTTAATTGGTCCATCAATTCGTTATGGTTTTGGTGACACTGGTAAGAAACTGAATATTAGTTATCTTGCAGGTGGGCAAGGTTTGAGTTTAGAGGGTGGTATTTCATATTTTAGGCAAGATGCCAATGCTGTACTACTTGTTGATCCAAGTTATGAAGGGTTTGCCTTTGAAGCGACGCTTCGTTATAGCTTTTCGAGCGCAATTTTTACCACAACAGGTACCAATAGCTCCGTAGAGTTCGCGGTAGGCTTTTAATTACAAGTAAGTAGGTTTTTATACGCATTTATGTGGGCAACCATATAGGGTGGGGTGGAAAATGAGTCCAGCATTATCGATTTTACGAGAGACATTTGGTTATGCTGACTTTCGCCTTAATCAGAAGGAAATCATTGAAGATTTGATTGCGGGTCAAGATAGCTTTGTATTGATGCCCACGGGTGGTGGTAAATCGTTATGTTATCAAATCCCTGCGATGGTTCGAGATGGTGTAGCGATTGTGGTGTCGCCCTTGATTTCTTTGATGAAAGATCAAGTGGATGCTTTGAATGCCAATGGTGTGCCAGCCGCCTTTTATAATTCATCATTGAATTCTGATGATGCCAAGCAAGTGCTTGCTAAACTACATCATCACGAGATTGATTTGCTTTATATTGCACCAGAGCGTTTGTTATCATCTGATTTTTTAGCACGTTTGCAGGGTATAGATATTGCATTGTTTGCTATTGATGAAGCGCACTGTGTTTCACAATGGGGGCATGATTTTAGACCTGAATACCAGCGTTTATCAGTGCTTAGAGAGCATTTTTCAAATACTCCTTTGATTGCACTCACAGCAACGGCAGATGCACAAACCCGCCAAGATATTGTGCAGGTATTGGGTTTGCAGCAAAGCAAACAGCATATTAGTAGCTTTGATAGACCGAATATTCGTTATACCGTACTCGAAAAACATAAACCTTTTGAGCAGTTAACGCAGTTTATGCAAAGTCATGAGGATGAAGCAGGTATTGTGTATGCTTTAAGTCGTAAACGTGTGGAAGAATTGGCAGAAAAGTTGGTGCAGCAGGGTATAAAGGCTGCGGCATACCATGCTGGGCTTGCGGCTGATGTGCGACAAAAGGTGCAAGAATCTTTTTTGCGTGATGAAGTAGATGTGGTGGTGGCAACAGTAGCCTTTGGCATGGGCATTGATAAACCCAATGTCCGATTTGTGGTGCATTATGATTTACCCAAGAACATTGAAGGCTATTATCAGGAAACAGGGCGGGCAGGGCGTGATGGTTTGCCTTCAGAGGCATTATTGCTCTCAGGTACACAAGATATGGTGACATCGCGGCGTTTTATTGAGCAAGGGCATAATGAAGCGCAGAAACGTATCGAGAATTATAAGCTAAATGCCATGATTGGTTTTTCTGAGGCTACGGTTTGTCGTCGTAAGGTGTTACTCAACTATTTTGGTGAGGAGCGTGAAGCGGATTGTGGTAATTGCGATGTTTGTCTCAATCCTCCCGAAGTGTTTGATGCCACGCAAGATGCTCAAAAAGCTTTATCATGTGTATATCGTTTGCAGCAAAGCTTTGGTATGAAATATGTGATTGATGTATTGCGTGGGGCTAGTCATGAAAAAATTCTAAGTCGGCAGCATGATACGCTTTCAACATATGGCATTGGTGCTGAATATAGCCATGAGCAATGGTCTGCTATTTTTAGGCAGTTGATTCACCGTGGATTATTGGTTCAAGATATTGCCAACTATTCAGTGTTAAAATTAACACCTGAAGCAACGCCAATCCTGCGTGGTGAGCAGCGCCTTACATTGGCTAAACCCAAAGTTCGCAGTAAAGTCAAGGATAGGGTGAAGAAAAGTGCGAAGTATGCAGATATAACATACGATGAAACCTTGTTTGAAAAATTACGCGAGTTGCGGAAGAAGCTGGCGGATGATTTGGATGTGCCACCATATATCGTGTTTGGTGATGCAACATTGGTGGGTATGGTGCAATTGAAACCGCAGACAGAGGATGCGATGCTAGAAGTAAGTGGTGTTGGACAAGTAAAGTTGGAACGCTTTGGTAAAGAATTTCTGGCTGTGATTCAAGAGCATTAGTAGGCAAGCGAATGGGGCATAAAAAAGGTCACTCAGATTACAAATACTAAAAGAAGAGGGTAACGAAGGCTCTGCATGAACAATTTTTATGTCTAGCTCATCAGTTTTTGTTTTCATTTAGGACGTTTGTCACAAGTTAAGATGATAGAGGGCATGTATGATTTCCTTTTTAAATAAAAAGGAGGAAAGGTTTATGAGTAAAACAGATGATTTGATTGCAAAATATGCTGATGATTTAAGAGATAAATGCGGTGTAACCCCAGATATGGATTTATTGACCAAAGTGACCAAAGGTTGCGGACCATCGATTCATAACAAAGATGCATCATGTGTTTCAGCTAGTGACCCACAAGAGTTGGCAACTGTGAAGAAGAATTTCTTGATAGGAAAACTTGGCTTATCTGATAGCAGTGCTTTGGATGAAGCGATTGATAAAGTGATGGATACTTATGGTCGCTCTAATCGTAATAAATATAGAGCAGTTGTATATTATCTTTTGACTGTGCATTTTGGAAAGCAAGCAGTTTACGGCTAATCTTCCATACTTAAAGAGTAAAAGGCTGCTTTCTAAATGAAAGCAGCCTTTTTTATATTTAGTCAATCATTTGTTTGAGCCAACGCTCCAAGAAGTGAATATTAAAGTCCGCAGCTTGGAATCCAGGGTTAGCGAGCAATCGCTTGTGCAACTCTTGATTGGTCGTAATACCAATAATCGCAAGCTCATCAATAGCACGTTGCATGCGGCGAATACACTTTTGACGGTCTCGTGCATGTGTAATCACTTTAGCAATCATAGAATCGTAATGTGGTGGAATGCTGTAACCTGTATAAACAGCAGAGTCCACACGAACACTACGACCACCAGGTGCATGATAAAGTTCAATTTTACCCGGAGATGGGGTGAACTTAAATGGATGCTCAGCATTGATGCGGCATTCAATCGCATGACCTTTCATTTTGATGTCTTTTTGTTTAAACGCAAGCTTCTCACCATTGGCAACACGGATTTGCCATTCAATCAAGTCCACACCTGTAATCCATTCAGTCACAGGATGTTCCACTTGAATACGCGTATTCATTTCCATGAAATAAAAGGATTGGTCAGGATTAAGTAAGAACTCAATCGTGCCTGCACCTTCATAGTTCACTGCTTTTGCTGCCGCAACACCTGCAGCACAAATGGCTTCACGTGTTTCAGGGCTGATGGATGGGCTTGGGGCTTCTTCCAATACTTTTTGATTGTTACGTTGGATTGAACATTCACGTTCAAACAAGTGCACGATATTACCATGCCCATCACCAAGCACTTGCACTTCAATATGGCGAGGTTCTTCTAAGAACTGCTCGATAAATACAGTGTCATCACCGAATACAGTTCCAGCCTCAGACTGACAAATACTAAAAGCAGATGGTAGAGATGGTTCAGAGTGAACAATTTTCATGCCTCGACCGCCACCACCAGCGGCTGCTTTGATAATCAAAGGGAAACCACAGTCTTTTGCTACTTCTTTGGCTTCTTCAACGGTACGCACTGCACCGGGTGAGCCATATACCAAAGGTACACCTGCTTCGGTCATGCGTTGCTTGGCTTTGACTTTATCACCCATAATACGCATAGATTCAGGTGTGGGGCCAATCCATGTATAACCTGATTCGATAACAATTTCGGCAAATTCGGCGTTTTCTGCTAGAAAACCATAACCAGGATGAATAGCCTCGGCATCGGTTAGCGATGCGGCAGCCATGATAGCAGGGATATTTAAATAGGATTTGGTGCTGACGGCAGGGCCAATACAAACAGACTCATCGGCTAAACGTGTATGCATGGCATCTTTGTCAGCTTCAGAGTAAACAGCAACGGTTTCAATACCCAATTCTTTACAGGCACGAATAACACGAACAGCAATTTCGCCACGGTTGGCGACCAATACTTTATGAAACATGTGACATAACCCCTTACGCTGGTGTAATCACAAAAATAGGTTGACCATATTCAAGTGGCTGCGCATTTTTAACAAGAATTTTTTGTACAACACCATCATACTCGGCTTCGATTTCATTCATCAGTTTCATGGCTTCTACGATACAAAGTACATCACCTTTTTTCACGGTGCTTCCTTCGCTAACAAATGGTTCATCATCGGGTGATGATGCAGCATAAAATGTTCCAACCATGGGTGATTTGACCACATGTTCTTCATCTTCTGCTGGTTCTTCTGCAACAGTTGTGGGTGCAGAAACAGTTGCGGCGACTGGGGCTGCTGTAGTTACAGGTTGCGGTGCTGCAACGGCAGTGGCGACCGTAGTTTGGCGCGAAATACGCACTGTGCTTTCACCTTCTGTAACTTCAATTTCTGTGACATCGCTTTGTTGTACCAAGCGAATAAGCTTGCGAATTTCTGAAATGTCCATGTTCGTAATCTCCTAGATATTATTTGGTAATTGTTGATTTAACTGGTGGTGCAGACCGCGTAAGGCAAGGCTATATGAATGTGCTCCAAAACCTGCAATAACACCTGTCGCAACATCAACTAGCATAGATTTATGCCTAAATGTTTCCCTGCGGTGAATGTTTGATAGGTGTACCTCAATAAAAGGGATTTTTATCGCCAATAAAGCATCACGAATAGCAATGCTAGTGTGGGTATATGCAGCGGGGTTGATAATGAGACCATCAACATTTAAGTGTTGAATTTTATCCACGATTTCACCTTCGTGGTTGCTCTGAAATGATGTGACACGCACACCAAGCGTATCACCCAATGCAATCAGCTCTTCATCAATATCTGTTAAAGTTTGGTTGCCATAATGTCCAGGCTCTCGTGTGCCTAACATATTGAGATTGGGACCGTGAATCACTTGGATATGTAAATTACTCATGATGTCGCCGTCCATGTTTGTTGTAATGCAAGCAGTTCCCTATCATCGGAGGCATCAAGTAATAATTGGGCTAACATGGCAAGTGCTGCGGCCTGTTCATCTTGCGCCCAAAGTAATTTTGCCATGCGTTTAGAAACGGGTAAATCTGTTTGTAACTCGATATTGGTTTCTTTAAGCTTAATCACACGGCGCAAACATACCTTGGCTTCTTCACGTTGCCCCTGTCTATTCAATATTGCAGCTAAAATATGCCAAGTTTCAGGCTCTGCTGGGGCAAATTCGATAACTTCGCGTAACAATTCTTCGGCAAGGGTTAAATCTTTGTTCTCAATGGCATCTTTAGCTGCTTGCAAACCCTTTTTAACACCTAACCAAATACGTGGTTTTACAGGTTTATCTGCTTGGGTTTGAGATGAAGGTACATCCAAACCTTCCATATTGTCTGTAGAAGCTGCTAACATGCGGCTTATATTAGGCATGAATTGAATGGCGGTCAAATCAAACATCAAAGATAATGCCGTGGTTTCAAGTGGTTTTTAAGCAAAAGTTAGTTAAAATTGATAAAAAAAGGCTTTTTTATGAAAATTATACTCAATGGAGAAGCTCAGGATATGTCTGCGGCTAATATTGCTGACTTGATTGCTGAGTTGGGTTTGGAAACGCGTATGTTGGCTGTTGAGCGCAATTTAGAGGTAGTTCCTAAAAGTGCATATGCAGACACGAAACTACAAGAAAATGATAGGATAGAAATTGTCCACATGATTGGTGGTGGCTGAGGATTTATGATGAGCAAAGATACATTTAAAGTAGGTACATACGAATTTACATCACGTTTAATCGTGGGTTCAGGCAAATACAAAGATTTTGAGACCACCAAGTTGGCAACTGAGGCATCGGAAGCTGAAATGATTACCGTTGCGGTGCGCCGTGTGAACATCACCGATGCAGGTAAAGAAAATTTACTCGATTATATCGACCCGAAAAAATATACGATTTTGCCCAACACAGCAGGCTGTTTTAATGCTGAGGATGCCGTTCGCACCCTAAGGTTGGCTAGGGAAGCTGGCGGCTGGGATTTGGTAAAACTTGAGGTGTTGGGTGATACGCAAACTTTGTATCCCAACGTGGTGGAAACCATCAAAGCAGCAGAAGTTTTAGTAAAAGAAGGCTTTCAAGTCATGGTGTATACCAATGATGACCCCATTGTGGCAACTAAACTTGAAGATGTGGGTTGTGTGGCAGTGATGCCTCTGGGAAATCCCATTGGTTCAGGGCGAGGCTTGGCAAACCCCTTTAACATTCGGGTAATTAAAGAGCGTGCAAGTGTGCCTATCGTGGTGGATGCAGGTATTGGCACTGCTTCTGATGCAGCCAAAGCTTTAGAGCTTGGTGCAGATGCAGCACTCATCAATACTGCGATTGCCGAAGCCAAAGATGAATGTTTGATGGCGGAAGCTATGCGTGATGCAGTGCGAGCTGGACGCAAGGCCTTTTTGGCAGGGCGTATGCCAAAACGGGCATTTGCATCGGCTTCATCACCTACAGAAGGTTATATTTGGGATTAGGTTTCGTAAATATAGTTATCACCGCCAAACCATTGTCCTAAAAACGTGGTCATTTCTCTGATGCGGGCGTTGTATGCAGTGTCTCCATGGCAAACAATCCAAAATTCTAGTGGTGGAAGCGGCAGCCAATCCAAGATTTGCTCCAGTTCGGGATATTGTTTGGCTAGCCCGATATGTGTGCCAACAATACCACCATCAAATCTAGCTAAGTTAATTTGTGCAGGCAGATAATCCGTTCTGAAATCAAAGTCTTGCGGTGATAAATCAAACCCCATGTTTTGAGCTGCAGTAATAAATGCCATGTCTTTATCAAAGCCAATGATATGATGCTTTTTGAAATCTTCGGCAGATGTAGGCAGACCATGTTGTTCAATATAATTTTTTGAAGCGAAAAAACCTAAAGACAAATCGGGTAAACGTCGCGCAACCAAATCGGGTTGGGTAGGGCGATACATACGCAAGGCAATGTCCGCATCGCGTTTGCTTAGGCTTGTGCTCTGATTGGTAATCTCTATTTCAATGTGAACTTTTGGGTGTTTTTCCCTAAAAGATGTTAGGGCAGGGGGCAGCAAATAAATGCCGACAATTTCATTGGCGCTGATACGAATATCACCCTCTAATTCCTCGGATAACCCTGTGGTTTGTCGTTGGAATAAATCTGATGCCTCCTCCATTTGTTTGGCAGCATCAATCAGTTTTTCTCCTGCCTCGGTGAGAGTTAAACCTTTGGTGCTGCGTTGAAAGAGTTGTAGTTTGGTTTGTTGCTCCAACATTTGGATATTACGGCTTAATGTCGGCTGGGATACACCAAGACTTTTAGCCGCGGAAGATAAGCTTCCATCTCGTGCTGTTTGGATAAATGAGCGGATAAGACCCCAATCTATATCATTCATATTTGAATACCTAACCCTAATATATTGCCATTCTTAGAATAAAAAAGAATACCTAAGCTTCGCCTCATAATCAATAGAGAGGAGTTAATCATGAAAAAAGTATTGGTGTTGGGTATCAGTGGCACTTTTGGCAAACACGTTGCCAGAGCATTAAAGGCTAGGGGTTGGGCAATCAAAGCTATGCTTAGAGATGAGCGTAAGTTGCCTGATGAGTTTTTAGGGATTGAAACGGTTCAAGGTGATGCAAGCCGCTATAGTGATGTAAAACAAGCCGCAGATGGTGTAAGTATGTTGGTATATGGCATTAGTCCTGACAATTATGACTGGGAAGATAAGGCATTGCCATGGCTAGCTGTTTCAGCACGAGTAGCAGAGGAGCTTAGTTTAACCATTATTTATCCTGGTAATATTTATAATTATAACCCCGAAGAAGTATCGTTGATTGATGAAACATCACCGCAACATCCGATTTGTCGAAAAGGTGAAATTCGTCAGCATATGGAGCTTCGCCTACAGCAAGCAGCCAAGCACGGTGCAAAGGTCATTCTTTTGCGCATGGGGAACTTTATCGCTACGCCGCCACTACAAAGCTGGCTACCTATGATTTTAAAGGCAAAGAAAAATCAGTATGTATTGCAAACCCCAGGTGATAAACACCTCAAACAAGCGTGGGCTTATATGCCTGATGCGGCTGAGGTTGTGGCGATGTTAGTGGGAAAGTCAAATGAGTTGGAAGCATACAGTACATTCCAATTTAAGGGTTATGAAATAAGCATGGTTGAGCTTGCGCAAACGATTGAAGAAACATCAGGAAAGGCAGTAGTTATCAAATCTTTTCCTTGGTGGTCTTTATATATTTTACGCCCATTTTTAGTAGCGATTCGTGGGGTATTTGAAATGCGTTACCTTTGGCAACATGAATTGTTGCTGAATGATGCAAAACTAAGAAACACACTGGGTAATATCCCACAGACACCTTTGGCTAAGGCATTGGTAGATAGTGGTTATATCAAAGCAAAGTGATAACGGATGCAATGGATAGTTACTCTTGATGGCAAATAGTTTTTAAGACACTTTATCCTATACAATGTTTTTTATTATACTAAGGGTAACCTTTAAATAAGACAGCGTTTTATAAACTAACTTTGGTTAGTAATCTCTGAAAACACTGATTTGTTGTGCTATAATTCACCATTATGACAAATATTTTGTTAGCAGATGACCATAGTTTGTTTCGCGATAGCATGGCAGCATGGCTTAATCAGCTTGAAGGTCATGTGCATGTACAGCATGCAGCTAGCTTTGATGAAGTGGTTGACTTGGTTGCTTCAGGTACACCTCTAGATCTTATTCTACTTGACCTCTATATGCCAGGTATGAAAGGGGCGATTAGTGTGGAGCAGATTTACAGGTTGGATGGTGATGCGCCGATTGCCATGATGTCTGCGGATGAAAATGTGGATGTGATGCGCCGTTGTTTGGATGCAGGGGCAGTAGGCTATTTGCCTAAATCATCAGATGGCAAAGTGATTCTTGCAGCGATTAAAATTATCTTAGAGGGGGGTAGCTACTTCCCCGCCAACATTACCAATCCCGTAAAAACACTATCGTTTAGTAATAAACAGCATGAAGTTTTACTTTTGTTGGCAGATGGCTTTTGCAATAAAGAGATTGCAGAGAAAACCAGCCTTGCCACGGGCACAGTAAAACAATATGTCAGCGATATTTTGAAGAAATTAGATGTGAGCAATCGAACGCAAGCAGGTATCAAGGCGAGGAAAATAGGTTTGATTGAAAGCTAACGTTGGTGTTTGAGGACTGCTTTTTGCATTTCTCTTTGTAAGGTTGTCGCAGTCAAAGGCTTGTATAATAAAGTATAACCTAGCGACTTACAGCTTTGGGCGATGCTATGTTTGGTGTCGCCTGTGATAACGAGAGTAGGGATGCTTTTGTTAAATAGTTGAGAAACTGCTGTGGCAGCATCAGTTCCTTTCTTACCATCTCTAAGACGATAATCAGCGAGTATAATATCGGGTGCAGGGTATTGGTCACGGGTCATTTCAGAGATGGCAGCCTGTTCACTTTCGGATACCAACACCTCACACCCCCAACCTCTAAGCAACATTTGTAGGCTTTGACGAATATCTTTTTCATCATCAATAACAAGCACAAAACAATCCAAGCTATCCATGGGGTTGCTTGCTGTGCCCAGCTCTTGTGTTTGGTGTGTTTCAGCCGTGGGGACTTCAACGGCAAAACAAAGCCCTTTATTCTCGAAACTACGAAGTTGAACAGGGTGTTGTAGCAATGTGGAAATCCGTTTCACAATTGCTAAACCTAACCCTAGACCCTTGGTACGGTCACGTTCGGGATTATTGATCTGAAAAAATTCTGTAAAAATATGTTCTTGGTCAGTATTGGATATACCATCACCTTGATCCCAGACTTCTATCTGTACGACATTGCCTCTTTTGCGAGAGCCAAGCAATACATTGCCTTTGGTATGGCGCACAGCATTGGCTAGAATATTTCTTAACATTCGAGATAAGAGCACGGCATCTGTTTGTATGGAGGCGTGAACGGCAAAAGAGAGTAGTTTTCTTCCATCTTCTTCAAGCTGAGGCTCCCATTCTGCTGCTAAATCAGCAAGCAAATCAGGCAGGAAAACTTCCTGCATATTGATGACGACTTCTCCCGCATCCAAACGAGATACATCAAGCAAAGCATTTAAAAGCTCGCCAACAGCTTGGCTAGACTTTTTAGTCTTGTTTAATATTTGCATGTGACTTTCTTCGGATAGCTCAACCTCTAATGCCCCCAAATAAAGGTCTAAGGCATGTAAAGGTTGCCTTAAATCATGACTTGTTGCGGCTAAGAATCGGGACTTATCTCGGTTGGCTTTATCGGCTTCGGCTTTTTTGATCTCCAAGTTGCGCATTAAATCATCATTTTCATAGCGCTGTCTGATAGATGAAGTCATCATGCGGTAAATACGTAGGGATTGCACCACACTGAAAAAGATAAATGCGATAAGCATGATGCCTACATATGAAAAATCGCCGCCTTCATACATTAAGCGAAAAAACAAGCTGCCAAGTGATGGAAACATAAAGCAAAAGAAAGCTGTAGGAAATGCTGAAAGTGCCACGTTGCTTGATGCAGCCATGCCAAACATTACAATCACAATGGCGGATACATTATAGGTTGAGGAAGGGTTAAACATTGTCCAAGGCAAGCTTGCCCAAACGCAGCCAGAAAATAGTGCTACTAAAGTATATGCCTTTAACCATTGTTGAGCACCTTTAAGGTGACTCATAGGGTGTTTAAATAAACGATAAAGGACAGTTCCGCGTATGATGGCAATAAGGATGTGTATGCTAATCCATGCGATAACAAGTTTGTGAGGCTGAGATGACCACAGCATCAGCCCTAATAGGGTGGTTACAATCGTTGTTGTATAGGAAACAACTTTAGAATCGTTATATAAGCCTTGAATTCGCTCTAAAGCTACGCGACCTTCAATATCATTGTTTTCAATGGGTGGTTGATTTTTTGTAGTCATATGCATTTCCCTCCCAAGAAAGTGAAATGCAACTATGATGCAGGGGCTATCACTTGAGAACCTTTTTTATCCTTTTTGCGCTTTTATATGGTCAATCATTCTAATATATGTGGTGCTTAGTCGATAAAGTACCCGTGTTTTAAATTTGAATACTTAACTAAAGTTAGTTCAATTGACTAACTTTAGTATGGACTTTCAAAAGGGGTGTTTTCATCCGCTATTATGCCACTCAAGATATTTATAATGGAGGGCATGATGAAAAATAAAATAATAACATTGTGTAGTATGATTGGATTGATATGGGCGGTTGCGATGCCGATGCAGGCGCAGGCAAATCCATTTTTTCCTGAGAGCACTGTTTTTTCAGGTTCAGGACCCAGTGCTACAGGCTTTGGTATTGCGACAGCTGACCTTAATGCCGATGGTTATACAGATTTATACTTGAATATGATTGGGGTAAATGGTGTTTCGACCTTTCTAAACACTGCTGGAACAGTTGCTTATGGTGGAGTGATAGGAGGGTTCGCATTGGGTAATTCTTATTTGGCCATTGGAGATGTTACTGGTGATGGTACAGGAGACCTTATTCTTCCTTCTAATACGGCTATAACTGTAAGCCCAGGTCTTGCCACGGGAAGCTTTAATCCAGCGACACAACAAGCTTTTGTGATTTCGCCAGTCGTAACGCCAGGTGTGACATCCTTGATTTCGACTGATTTTGATGGTGATGGTCGAGCAGATGTGGCATACACATTGAACGGGAGAAACAATGTGTACATTCGTTTTGGGCAAGTTGGCACTTTTTTAAGTGCGGAAACGGTGATTCCAGTTGGCGCTGGAGCTAGAGGTCTATCCACTGGGGATTTTGACGGTGATGGTAGAATTGATATGGCGGTTGTGAATAGCACAGATGCAACAGTGAGTATATTGAAGGGCGGAGTTGCAGGCTCTTTTTTCCCTTTAACAACGCTTACGACAGCAACCAACCCAAGTGAGACTACAGTTGGTGATTTTAATGGTGATGGTAAGGCTGATTTGGCTGTTGCAGTTGGAAATAATGTAACTGTTTTCCTTGCGACAACAGGATTAAACTTTGCTGCGGGAGTAGATTTTCCTAATGGTCAAAGCCTGTCCTCTATCATAACCGGTGATTTTAATGGTGATGGTAAATTAGATGTTGCATCAGTGAATGGTGGAGGAAGTGGTGCGATATTATATGGTGATGGGTCTGGTTCCTTTGCGGCTGCGATTAACTTCCCAACACTAAATTTCCCATTCGACTTGGTAACAGTGGATATTAATAATGATGGTTATACGGATATTGCCACTGCAAACAGTAAGAGTGGAGCGAGTGTGGGTCTTTTCTTAAGAAAAGCAGATCCCTTAGCTCCTACAATGACGGTGCCTACGGGAGGAACTATCAATACTTCAATGCCTACATTAAACCTGACATGCAATGATAATGTAGGGTGTACACAGTTAGCATTTTCTAATGATAATATTACATGGACACCAACAGTAGCCACACCAGTTGTAAGTGGTACTGCTTGGAGCGGTACTGCAAGTTGGGCTCTACCTGCGGGGCAGGGTGCAAAAACGATGTATGTACAGTTTAGTGATGCGGCAGGTAATACAACGGTGAAAAGTATTGTTTACACTGTGGATACTGTTGCACCAGCAGCGCCAGTGATAACAAGCCCTGTATTCCATTATGGGAATACGACAGCAAGACCGACTATTTCTGGTACTGCAGAGGCTAGTGCAATAGTTAATGTATATGATAATGGCACGTTCTTAGGATCGGCTACATCAAATGGTTCATGGAGCCTAGCAGGAGGTGCTACTCTTGTAGGTGCTTCTCATAGCTTTACAGCAACAGCAACAGATGCCGCAGGCAATTTGAGTGCGACATCAGCTGCATTTGCATATACTGTAGATACGGTTGCTCCTGTGATTACAGCCCCCGCTAATTTCACCAAAGAGGCTACCGCTATACACACGCCAGTAAGCTTGGCTGAGTTAGGTACAGCAACGACTACAGAGGGTACAGTTTCAAATAGTATAGGCGTAAATGCTATCAGTTCAGCACTTTTACCTGTTGGTACAACTACGGTAACTTGGACAGCCGTTGATTTGGCAGGTAATACAGCTACTGCTACTCAAACAGTAACAATTACAGATACCACTGCGCCAGTGATTGCTGGTGGACCAGTACTACCCACTGTGACCAGTGCAGGTGTTTATTTTTATAAGTCCACCCTTGAACAATTTCATATGCCTGCTGCGTCTGATATATTTACTGTAGCCATAACCAATGATGCCCCAGATACCTTTCCAGATGGTACAACGGTGGTAACATGGACAGCTACGGATTTGAATGGGAATGCATCAACAGCAACGCAACAAGTAATTGTTTCGGGTACACCGAATGTAAACAGCGGTGGTTCAGGTGGAGGTTCAAATGGCGGTGGAGGATGTATCGCGCCTACACCATCAGGCTTTGGTTTGTTACCTATGCTTGTGTTATTGCTTGGTGGGCTTGCGGTGAGGCGTAAACAGCAAGCGTAAGCTTTATGATGTTTTAGATTGGAAAACGGTTGCCTGACTGGCGGCCGTTTTTTTATTTGGGTTTACGAAGTAGGTGATTACTAACTTTAGTTAGCTAAAAGGACTAACTAAAGTCATAACATTCTTTAGCCCCTTTTTTGTTGGTTATAATAGTGAAAAATATCACAGGTGTTGATGTGGCTATTTTATGCAACAGAGGGAGATAGATGATGAAAATAAATATGATAAAAGCAATAATGTTGGTGTTGATCATCGGTGTTACATCTGGGTGTTCAGGAAATAAAAAGTTTGTATATAATCAAGATGCGATGCAAAAAACAAAAACAGTTGCCGTGTTGATTTATGCAGCACCGCCAACGATTGAATACCGTAGTGATCCAACTAAGGTTGAAGAAGATAGTTTCTTACAGTCGTTAGTAAAAGCTGCTACCGCGAATAATGGTGGTCAGGCAGCAA
>JALWRX010000034.1 GCA_027080505.1 Ghiorsea sp. | reverse complement strand
TTGCCCACATCAATACAAAGGAAGCGTTGTTGATTCTCGTTATTTTGATTCATGTTGTTGATTCCATAATTGATACATCGCCAGCAATGATACGCTGTTCTTCACCATTGACCAACAAGCGAAGTGCGCCATCGCTTGCCAGACCTAGTGCAATGCCTTGGATATAGGTCTTACCATCGTGTACGGACACCATTTCCCCATTGGCGATATGCGCCTTTTCCCAAGCTTTGCGTATGGGAGTAAACCCATGTTGGATAAAGGCGTTGTACCAAGTGTTGAGTGATTCGAGTATAGCTTGCAACACATCATCTTTATGGATGTTGTGAGAGCTGTATGTATTGAGACTGGTGGGTGGTGTACGCATATCTTTTGCCCAGCCAGCCTTAGGCTCGGATACATTAATGCCCAAACCGACAACCACAGCAAGCCCATGTTGCCCTTGCTGCATTTCAGTTAAAATACCGCACACTTTTTTACCATCAATAAGCAAGTCATTGGGCCATTTGATGCGTGTTTGGGGTACAAACAAGGCTAAAGCCTCATGGGCTGCCACAGCCGAGACTAAAGATAGTTGTGATACTGTTGCCGCATCAATTTGTGGGCGTAATAACACGCTCATAGCCAGTGCATGGTCAACTGTTTCCCATGTTCTACCTAAACGCCCTTTGCCATGTGTTTGTTGCTCAGCGACAATAGTTAAACCTTCTTGTGCGCCTTGCGCAGCTTGGCGTAAGACTTCTTTGTTGGTGGAATCAAGGGATTCAAAGTGTTGGATGTGGTAGTGCAAAGTCATGGGTTTAGAGGCGTGAAACACGCATGGATAAATCCAATGATGGTGCAGAGTGGGTGATTGCACCCACAGCAATGCGGTTGATGCCTGTTTGTGCATAGTTTCGAGCGTTGCTTAGGGTGATGTTTCCGGATGCTTCTAAGATAATGGATGGTGGTACAAGTTTTCGTGCCTTCTCTACTGTAGCAATATCCATGTTATCCAAAAGAATAATGTCAGGGCAAACATGAACTGCTTCTACAACTTCATCTAAGGTTTCACACTCCACTTCAATCCATGTGTTGGGTGAAAGCTTTTGGCAGGCGGCAACTGCATCGGTAATAGAGCCTGCTGCTTCAATGTGGTTTTCTTTAATCAGCATACCTGAAGCTAAGTCCATACGATGATTACTACCGCCACCATCAACCACGGCTTTTTTCTCAAGCACACGAAGCCCCGGTGTTGTTTTTCGAGTATCGACAATATCGCAGTTAGTGTCTTTTAAAGCATCAACAAATAATGCAGTGGCTGTAGCAATGCCTGATAAATGTTGCATAAAATTAAGAGCAGTGCGTTCAGCAGATAGAAGCATACGCATATTGCCTTCAAGCTGACAAATGACATCACCAGATTTCACTTGGTCTTGGTCTGTTTTTTGCCAAGCTTGTAAAATAGATGCATCCATGGTGTTAAATACTTGCTGGGCAATATCACAGCCTGATAATACACCATCAGCTTTGGCAATAATGGTTGCTTTGCCTTGTTGTTCTTTAGCAATGGTTGCTTGCGCAGTTAAATCGGTAAACGCCATATCTTCGGCAAGTGCATCATCGATAAAACGTTGTAATAAAAGAGAGTCCATATTTATTATCCTATGTATGATGGGTTAGAGTAGCCACAATGCAAAACCCATGCCTAAGAAAGTAAGTGGCATATTCCAGCCTGTGGCAATCAAGGCACGAATAATGGAACCCAACAAGCCAACAATAAAAGTGGTAATCAAAAACTGATGCCAAGGGATACCATGATATAATTGTAAAGCCCATGCACAAATCAAACTTGTGGTTAAAACAAAAACAAGGTGAGCCGCTAATGTTTGTTGCGGGTTTTTCATTAGTCCAAGTCGGGAACCTTTGCCTAAGTTGTCGATGATGTTTGCGATATGCCAAGCAAGCGTAAAGCTTAACGTTAGCCCAAAACCAAGCTCTGGAGCTAAGGCAAAAAGCTGAGCGCAAATACCAAGCGTAATGATAAGCATAAGCCAAGGGGCAGGCTGTTGGGTTTTTGGTGGCAAGCTATGCCAGCAAAGTTTGAGGTGGCGAGCAAAAGGTTGTGTGCTTACTTTTGCATAGGTGATGGGTATAAAAAATAGAGCCAAAGTGTAAAGTGGTATGTAAGTGTTGTCGTATGCAGGCCACATAAGTACCCAAATAGACAATAGAGGTAACATGGCTAATCGTATGGTGGATGGGGCAAAGCCTTTGCGTACAAAAACTACAGATAGCCATAAATATTGGAAGAAACCAATGGTAAACAAGGCTGTTAACAAGACATCACCGCTAGAAATAAACATGGTCAAATTATTGGCTGATTTTAAGGGATGTCACTTTATATTTTTTTTATGGGTATATTATGTCGCAATTTACTTTTAATATTTGTAAAATCAGACACATCATCTAAAGTTTCGCAGCTTGGATTTTGAAGGGAGATACAAACCATGGCTCGCATAGCAATTCCTGCTGAAACGGCTGCACATGAAACCCGTGTTGCAGCAACACCTGAAACGGTAAAAAAATACATCAATTTGGGTTGTGATGTTGTCGTACAACGTGGTGCGGGTACGGCTGCATATTTTAATGATACTGCCTACGAAGAAGCAGGCGCAAGCTTGGCTGATGATTTTAAGGCAACAGTATCAGGTGCGAATATTGTATTAAAAGTTCAACCGTTAAATCAAGAAGAAAGCAAAATGCTTGCACAAGGTACGGTTGTTGCATCATTGCATGCGCCATTCACCAACCCCTTACTTGCCGACTATAATAAGCAATGGTTAACATCTTTTTGCATGGAAATGATTCCGCGTACTTCTCGTGCGCAAAGTATGGATGTGCTTTCATCACAAGCCAATATTGCAGGTTATAAAGCAGTGCTTTTAGCCTTAGAACACTACCAAAAGTTTATGCCTATGTTGATGACAGCAGCAGGCACAGTGCAATCAGCTAAGGTGCTTATCATGGGTGCAGGTGTTGCAGGGCTGCAAGCGATTGCTACAGCGCGTCGTTTGGGTGCTATGGTTGAAGCCTTTGATGTTCGTGTGGCAGCCAAAGAGCAAGTGGAAAGTTTGGGTGCGAAGTTTGTGGAAGTGCCACAAGATGAAGATGCTGAAGATGAAGGCGGATATGCCAAAGAAATGTCAGATGAATATAAGCAAAAACAAGCTGAACTCATTGCTGAACATGCAGCAAAGGCAGATATTATTATCACTACAGCTTTGATTCCAGGGCGACCTGCTCCTGTGTTGGTTACTGAAGAAACTGTCGCCAAGATGAAACAAGGGGCAGTGATTGTGGATATGGCGGTGGAAGCTGGTGGTAACTGTCCGTTATCTAAAAAAGATGAAGTCTATACCAAAGATGGCATTACCTTTGTGGGTGTAAGTAATATTGCAGCAACTTTAGCTACGGATGCGAGTACATTGTATGCTAAGAATATGTTGAACTTTATGGGTTTGATGTTGGATAAAGAGTCGGGTGAATTAAATATCGATCGTGAAGATGATATTATTCAAGGTGCTTTGTTGTGTATGGATGGTGAATTTCTTAAACCTGATTTGTTGAAAGGGGATGCATAATGTGTAGTTCTGGAAACTGTGATTTAGCAGCACATGCTGCAATGATGAATGATGCCACGGCAGCGGGAAGTGCAACGGCAGACCCCATTGTAATGTCATTCACGGTATTTATTTTGGCAATTTTTGTGGGTTATCATGTGGTATGGAATGTAACACCTGCTTTGCATACGCCATTGATGAGTGTGACTAACGCATTATCTAGTATTGTGATTGTGGGTGCAATTATTGCATCAGGACCTGTTGTAATGAACTTGGCAACTGTATTGGGTTTGATTGCTGTGGGTTTGGCATCGGTAAATATTTTTGGTGGTTTTATGGTGACGCAACGTATGCTCGCTATGTTTAAGAAGCGCGGGTGAGGGGATAATATGTTATCAGCAAATATGACTGAATTGGCTTACTTGGTAGCTTCTGTCTTAGTGATTTTAGCACTTAAAGGTTTGTCTTCTCCTGAATCATCTCGCCGTGGCAATATGTTTGGTATGCTAGGTATGGGTATTGCAGTGTTTGTGACATTGCAGCTTGATGGTATTGAAAACTACACTTGGATTGCTGTGGCTATTGGTACTGGTGCTATTATTGGCGGCACAGCGGCTAGAAAAGTGCCGATGACAGGTATGCCTGAAACGGTTGCTTTTATGCATGCTTTGGTTGGTCTTTCTGCAGTATTGATTGCTGTATCTGCGTTTTTAAACCCTGTTGCTTATGGTATCGCAGATAGTATGGGGGCGATGCATACAGCTAGCCGTATTGAATTGTTTTTAGGTACATTTATTGGTGCGATTACGTTTACTGCATCTTTGATTGCTTTTGGTAAGCTGAAAGGTTTTATTTCAGGTAATCCTGTAACTTTTTCAGGGCAACATATGCTGAACCTTGTTTTAGGTATCATCATGTTTGGCGCAGGCATTGTTTTTTGCATGAATGAATCAGCGACTGCATTTTTGTTGATGCTAGTTATTGCCTTGGTATTGGGTGTGTTGCTGATTATTCCCATTGGCGGTGCAGATATGCCAGTGATTGTGTCTATGCTGAACTCTTATTCGGGTTGGGCTGCAGCAGGTATCGGTTTTACACTGGGTAATAATATGCTGATTGTAGCTGGTGCTTTGGTGGGCTCATCAGGTGCGATTCTTTCTTATATTATGTGCAAAGCGATGAACCGCTCATTATTTAACGTATTATTGGGTGGTTTTGGCTCGGATACGAGTGCAGCATCAGCTGGTGGGGCTGCTGTGGGTGAGCGACCTGTGAAATCAGGCTCGGCAGAAGATGCAGCATTTTTGCTTAAAAATGCACGCAGTGTCATTATTATTCCAGGTTATGGACTGGCTGTAGCTAGAGCGCAACATGCACTCAAAGAGCTGGTGGAAGTATTGCAAGCACAAGGTGTTAAAGTTCGGTTTGCAATTCACCCAGTAGCTGGTCGTATGCCAGGACATATGAATGTACTGTTGGCAGAGGCCGATGTGCCTTATGATATTGTGGAAGAAATGGACGAAATTAACCCAGAATTTTCGGATACTGATGTTGCTTTAGTCATTGGCGCAAATGATGTAGTCAACCCAGCAGCGAAGACTGACCCATCAAGTCCTATTTATGGTATGCCAATTTTGGAAGCAGCCAAAGCAGAGCATGTTTTGGTTGTGAAACGTTCATTATCTGTAGGTTATGCTGGTTTGGATAATGATTTGTTTTATATGGATAAAACCATGATGATTTTTGATGATGCAAAAAAAGCGTGTGAAGCTATGCTGCACGCCATTGAATAAAAGAAAGTTGGAGTCTTAATATGAAAACATTACAAGTATTGCTAGTAGCTGCTGCCTTAGCATTGGTGCCTGCTAAAGCATCGGCTGGTGATTATGAAGTTGCCAATGTGATGGATGATGCACTTTATGGTGCAGGTGTTGGTGGTTTGGTTGGTTTGGGTTTAATGCTCATATCGACTAGCCCTACAAGTAATTGGAATTATGTAACGCAAGGTGTTGGTGTTGGCATTATTGCAGGTGCTGCTTATGGCGTATACCGCTCGTCACGCGCTTTTGCTCAGGTTGAAGATGGTCAGATAAACTTAGGCATGCCTACGCCACAATTTGCTGTGCAAGATACACCTGTAGGTTTGGTATTGGTTGCAAAAACAGATTTAATAGCTGGTCAATTTTAAGTCTAATTAGATCAATGTTTTAATTAAAAAGGCGTCTTAACAGATGCCTTTTTTATGACTTGAAAAGAAGGGATATTTTCACTTAAGTGTTTTGAGAAATTCGATGATGTCTGCGCGATTATGTTCATCTTGGACGATAGGCAGCGTAGGCATTGTTAATCCAAAAGGATTGGATTCAATAAGTGCTTGTGCTGTTTTATCCGTTTTCGCAAATGTTTCAGGGCTTTTAATCCAATGGTTTAACCAGTTTACATCATGACGTTCAAGTACACCTCGCAAGCCAGGTGCACCAATTCTACTCTCTTCATACGTTGCGTTGTGGCAATGCGAACATACAGTATCAAAAATCATCTTACCCCGTTCTGCTGAAGCCTTAAAGGAGCCTTGTGTAGCAGGGGGCTCTTCAGCTGTGCTTTGGGTGACAAGGGAAAAAAGCGAAAGCATAATGGTCACTGTTGCCATGATGTGAAATGCTTTGTTCATTTTGTCTCCTTGGCTAATTGATGAGTTTGCAAAAGTATCCCGCTGCATATCTTTATGTGATTAAACTGAAAAATCAATATTAATTTTAGGCTCGCATGACCAAGAATATCTCCTTGGTGAATGACCATAGTGCTTTGGATATTTGTTTTATACGTGTGCGGATGAAATTACATTTTACACAGCCACCACCTGCTATTTGTGCCCGAACTTCTTCACGAGGGTATATGGTTTCGCGCCAGAATTCTAAGCGGTGTGAAAAGCTTGGTAACATCCGTGAAAATAGACGCTCGGCTAAGTATGGGATAAGCTCGTGGTTCATAAAGCGTTTGAATAATTTTGTTTCAATAAAACCCATCTTTGGTTTTATTTGCTGTAAAACATGGTCAGGTACAGTCGCTTGTAAGTGTGCCTTGGCATAAGATAAAGCATAATAACAAGGTCGTTCCAATTTATATTCTGTAATACCCTCTAACACTTCATTCCACTGTTGTTGCTGCTCCACCTGTTTGGCGAGCAATGCAATATCATAAAGCCAAATCAAGCGTTCAAATGAGTGTTTGAGTGCATGAAAACATAAATAAGGTAGCATGACACGTGGGTGTACAAGCAATGCTTTTTCACCTGCGAGTTTGCCATCTTCTGTATACTTAAAAAAGTCTTTGGCTTGAAGTGGGGTGATGTGTTGCCAAGCTTTGATACGCTCCGCACCAATAGGTTCAATATGCAAATCAAGGGGAATATCACCTTGTTTGAATAGCATGGGGTAGGCAGGTAATGGACGATAATGCAATTGATTGCCAACAATTTGTTTTGCCATGAGCAAGTGTTTTTGATCAAGTAAAATATCAATATCTGTATGTGGGCGCAGGTAGGGCTGAGGGTATAAGGTTTCGCTGACAGCAAGGCCACGCATGCAAATAATAGGGATATTGTTTTCATTAAATGCACGTAAGACGCGTGCAGTTGCATTTTTCATACGTAGATAGTCAGCCATAAAAACACGTTCATTCATGGGGTTAATAAGTAAGGGCTGGACAATATCTTTTTGATTTTGCTTTAATTGTGACCATAACAATGGAAAAATGGCTTCAGCTTGAGCATAAGTCCAGAAGTCAGTGTTTTTTAAAACGCTTTCTGGGATATCATGTTGTAGCGCAAGGCACATATTTTTTCTATAGTGTTTAAATGATAAACTAGCCATGAAGCATATCTTAAAGCTGAAGTTTGATAAAAGCTAGCCGATAGTATTAGTATGCCCATTTGTGACGTAGGTATTGGACAATGGCTTATTGAGGCTTTAGTGTTGTTCTTAATGTTTTGTATTGGGGGTAGGAGTACGTGATGAGTGAACAAAAAGAAGTGACCAATGATATTCGCCGCAAGCTTTTAAAAGCGGTTGTTTACGCACCACCAGTAATTTTAGGCTCTATGGTAGCAACGCCACGTACGGTGATGGGTGCAATTGGGCAAACGAAAGTCTGCAACTTGGCAGCAGGGGGTGCAGTTAGTATTGTCATCTCTACAGGTACCAATGCATGTTGCCCTTGTGTACCAGGCTCTACAAAATTCAACCCTGTAAAATGCGCAAGAGAACAATGTGTTAAATCTTGTGGTACCAATTGTACACCAGCAGCAATTGCAAACATTGTGGCTAACAATAAATGTGGTAAGTTTTGTAAAACCTGCGGTGGTATTCCTGCGAGTTTGGCTGGTGCGTGTACGTGCAACTGCATTAAAGGCAGTCCGAATAAGTGTAATTAACTTTATATAGTGCTTCCGCATTATATCTTCCTTGCACAAGGTAAGTTTATTCGCTGTATTTCAGATGCGGATAGCAAAACTGTTAGGCTGATTCATGCCTTTGATGAACAAAAGCAGTTGCTACTCCATGGTAATTTTGCGCAAGCTTTAGTAACTTTGCTACAGACTCCCGACAGTGGTGTGTCACCAGTGTTACAAATACTTGAAAAACAACATGATTGGCTTGCGGGCTTGTCGCAAGCAAGCCTTACGCCTACAGACTTTCAGCAGATGGTGTTGGGCGACGAGCTTGGTCTTTTATTTTTGGAAATCACTGACCAATGTAATGAACAATGTATCCACTGCTATGCATCATCATCTCCTGCATGTTCTGATTTTTTATCATTGGATGAAATTAAACAAATCCTTGAACAAGCCAGAAGTTTGGGCACACCTTTTGTGCAATTGACAGGTGGTGACCCACTGATTCATCGGAACTTGGTCGAAGTTGTGGCATATGCCCATGGCTTAGATTTTGAAGGCATTGAAATTTATACCAATGGTTTGTTATTAAATGAGAAACTACTGGAGCAGCTTTTACCTTATCAACCCAAACTTGCATTTTCATTGTATTCACCCGATGAAGCTGTGCATGATGGCATTACACAAGTGAAGGGAAGTTGGAAAAAAACAGTAGCTGCCATGCATCGGGCGCAGGATATGGCATTTCAGATACGCATTGGTATGGCAGTGATGCAGCAAAATGCAGGGCATGAGCAAGCCATGTTAGATTTTGTAAGTCGTGAATTTTATTTGGATAAAACACATGTTCGCTTTGACCCTGTGCATGAAACAGGGCGGGGTAAGGACTTAAGCACCAAAGACATATCTTTGATGCCTTCGCAGAACTCGCATATGCCTGATTCCATCAAGAAACCTAGACATCATCAGGTGGTGCAAACAGATAAGGTTGAAAGCGATTTTGTAGCTCAACCTATAGGGCGTAGGGGTAAGCTTGCAGTATGCGCCAATGGTAATGTAAGCCCATGTATTTTTAACCGTGAACATGTGCTGGGTAATATTCGTCAGCAGACATTTCAAGAGATGTTTGCATTTAAAGATAAGGGTTTAGGTAATAAGAACCCGAGTATAGAACGGTGGAATAACTGCCAATATCAATTAAGCTGTGGCGACTGTCAGATGGTGGCGTACACCCTTGGAGCACAAGATGAATGAAACCTTTGAAATTACAGTTCCCAATATGCCCAAACGTGTTGATAAACTCATTTGCGAAGAGCTGGAGGAGCAGGGTGCTTATGTTTATATCCATGAAGATGATGGTACGACCATTACCCTAAACCCTACCGCATCCGCAGTATTTGATATGTGTGATGGTCAAACAACGGCGGAAGAAATGGCAAAGCTTTTATCGGAAACCTTGGATGTCGATTATAAAAATACACTTCGGGATGTTCAGGATATACTTGCAGAACTTTCAGGCTTTGGTTTCTTTCAAACATAATTCATGAAACATTGGTGTGTGCAATGCCGCATTGCAAATGTTGTGATACAAGTCGATGGCGATACAGCGGCTTGTCAGCAAGACATGTGGAAGTTTCTTAAGCTTTATGAACAAGTTGAACAGCAGCAAGCAGATTTATGTTTTTCAGTGACGCATCAACAAGGTGTATATCATTTTACGAGCAAGGTTGGCGATGAACCAAGTTTGTCATTATGGTCTAGCACGGATGATAGAGAAGTAAGTGCTGCTTTAGAAATTCATTTTTATAGCCAGCTTGTGCAATATTTATATCAAGAAAAAAACATTTTATCCATACATGCGGCTGTGCTTGGTGTGGGTCAACAAGCAGTAATGTTTGCGGGTGTATCGGGTGCTGGTAAGAGCAGTATTTGCACAGCGGGTTTATTATCCCAAGCTAGCTATTTATCCGATGAATTTACATTGTTGGCTGATGGTGGGTATGTGTACCCATTCCCTAGACCTATGCAGTGGGAATACAAAGAACACCCTGCTTTTGATAGAAAGAAAATAGAGCGTACAGGGTTGATTGCAGCCGATTATTTTGATTTTCCTAATACTGAAGGGACAACTGTGCGTTGTCATTTATGGCATCCTGCACATGTACAACACCAGCCTTTACCCTTAAAAATGATAGTATTGCATCAATATGATGCTAACTTGGATAAACCTAAGCTTATACCTATTCCACGCCATGAAGCTTTGGTAGAACTGCCGCAACATTTACATGTGCAAGCAGGTATGGCAAAAGATTTACCACTGTTAAATCAACGTATTGATCAAGATTGTACTTTTTATCGCTTACACTTTCCTGATGTGTTTGCTGCGTGGAAGTTGTTAGAAAAAGAAGTGTTTTAGTTTTTTGTTAGAAAACGTTTGAGCATGAGTTTTTCCCAAGCACGATTGGCAGCTTTATCATATTTATCCCATGCGCCAAAGCAGGTATTGGCTTGATGTTTGTACATCGCTTTTATGGTTTGCCATGAAAGGTTATGCCAATCGGGTTGATGCATGGTGGAAGCAATCATGCGTGAGTAGGTGGTTTGCGAGCGTTGCAAACATGCGGGCTCAAGTGGCGTGCCTTTTGTGCATAGGTGGTGATAAGCTTGTAAAAATCCAGCACCATCAGCTTCTGCAAAACATGCCCAGCCTGATAATCTTGGGTTAATTTCTAAGAGTTGCCACTTCCCCGATGTATCCAGTTTGCATTCTACTTCGGCAAAACCTTGCCAGTTAAGTTCAGATAACAGTTCAACTGCTGCATGATATAACTCAGGTATCCACTCTGCTTTGGCAGCAACGGTTTCGCCAAAAGGACCGTACATGGTTTGTGCTACACGTATGCGACGTGCCGTAAAACCTCGTACAGGGCGACTGTTTTCATCAAACAATAGCTGAACTGATGCCATGCTGTTGATTTCACCTGGAATATATTGTTGAACACGTTGCACAAGATGAAAGGGGTAGTCAGGGTTATTGTTGAGCCAGTTTTGCATGGTGTTTGCATCATCAAAGGTGATAAAACCATGGCGAAAGGACTTGATGATGACGGGGAATCCAATGTTTTTCGCAGTTTCGAGTAGTTGTGTGCCATCACAATAAGCGGTTTGCGGAATACCAAGCTTACCTTGCCACTGTTGCAGGTAATAGGTATTGCTTTGCTCGATTTGTGATGGGTGCACACTTAAAAAACGCAAGCCATACTTACGTAATAAAGGCGAATATTCAGCCATAAGTTCAGCGATATCATCCACCAAAGGTACAAAAACCCCTTGCATATTGGCTTTCTTGATATTTAAGGCATATACACCCTTGTTGACCTTGCCAAGGTTAGGCATTTCAGCATATTGACTGATATAGGTGCTTTTTTTTACCCAAGGAGCGCTGCTTATATTTTCAATAAACCCTTGCACATCATAATTGGCTTGCCCCGCAGCTTGAGCCAAGGCAAAGACTTGAGAGTCTTGTAGGTTGTGAAAAATGAAGGGTAACTTTTGAGTCATGCAATTGTTTTTTCAGCCCATTGGCACTCTTGGTTGATGGGGCAAGCATGGCACTTGGGTTTGCGTGCTGTGCAAGTGTAGCGACCATGCAAGATAAGCCAGTGATGTGCATGTTTCATGTACTTCTTGGGAATCACTTGAAGTAACTTCTTTTCAACTTCCAAAGGGTTTTTACCAGGGGCTAACCCTGTGCGGTTGGAAACACGAAAAATATGGGTATCCACTGCCATGGTGGGCTCACCCCACAATACATTTAATACAACATTGGCAGTTTTACGACCAACACCAGGTAATGATTCTAATGCTTTGCGGGTACGGGGTACTTCGCCATTAAACTTATCAACCAAAATACGCGCAGTTTGTATAGCATGTTTGGCTTTGCTGTTATACAAACCGATGGTGTTAATATATTTTTTTAAGCCTTCTTCACCTAATTCTAAAAAAGCTTGGGGCGTATTGGCGACGGGATAAAGCTTGGCAGTAGCTTTGTTGACACCGACATCAGTGGCTTGGGCTGATAAAAGAACAGCAATTAAAAGTTCAAAAGGGGTGTTGTAGTTGAGTTCAGTTTTTGGTTCGGGGTCGATAGATTGTAGTGTTGAAAAAAGGTGTTCAACTGCTTTTTTATTCATCTTAGCGGCTGTCGTTGACCTCTGCCATGGTTAGGGTGACTTGGCGATCTACAATGTCACCTGCTGGGTTAATGGTTTGTTCAACCAAATAAATGGTTTGTTCATCAATCTTTTCAATACGTCCGCCACGTTTACCAATATAGTTTCCACGACGAACAGTATAGGCTTTACCTGTAGCATCTTGAACGCTAGCCACCCATTCACCACCTGCTTTTTTGTAAGTAGCAACAAGTTTAAGTGTGCTTAGGTCAAAGAATTCTAAGACTTCACGTTTTCTTTTGTTTTCGGGAAGCTGGCGGCGGTTTTTTAGACGTTTGGCTTCTTCAATACGATTTTTCTCAAATGAAGACAAGAAAGGGTCGCGAATATTTTCAATATCAACATTGGGGGCAACCATTAAGCGCGACATGGCATCAGGCATGGCTTCACTTTCTTGATCAGTAGGTTCTTCAACAGCAGCTTGAACAGCAGGCGATTGCATCAAAAACATGAATGATAACAAAGGCATAAAGAGATATGAAATACGCATGTTAAACACCTCAAAATGAAATCAAAGCAACACTTAGCTGCGATTCTTTCATGTAGTTACTGAGCAAGTGTAGCCCAACACCTTGAAATATCAAGATAAGTAGCTCTAAACTGTGCTTTTTTAGCTATTTGTATGTTTGTGTTTACCCATGCTTACAGCATTACCAATATAATCAGCGGGTGTAATGTCTTTCAAGCGAGCTTTGGCATCTTCAGGAATATCTAGGTTTTCAATAAATGTGCGAATACGTTCGGCGGTGATACCTTTGCCACGGGTTAGTGCTTTAAGTTGCTCATAAGGATTTTCCAAAGCATAGCGACGCATCACAGTTTGTACGGCTTCTGCCAATACTTCCCAAGTGTTATCCAAATCTTCAAGCATTTTATCTTGGTTGACTTCCAACTTACTCAAACCACGGTCGAGTGAGGCAAGAGCAAGCATAGTATAACCAAAACCAACACCAAGGTTACGCAATACTGTGGAATCGGTTAAATCGCGTTGCCACCGTGAAATGGGAAGTTTTTCTGCCAAATGATGTAACATAGCATTAGCTAGTCCTAAATTTCCTTCTGCATTTTCAAAGTCGATGGGGTTGACTTTATGTGGCATAGCGGATGAACCCACTTCACCAGCAATGACTTTTTGTTTGAAAAAGCCCATGGAAATATAACCCCAAATATCGCGGCTAAAGTCGATGATAATGGTATTAAAACGAGAGGTGGCTTGATTGAGTTCTGCAATATAATCATGGGGTTCGATTTGCGTGGTGTATGGGCTCCAAGCTAAGCCTAAAGATTCTACAAACCCTTTGGATGTGCTTAACCAATCAACTTCTGGGTATGCTATCAAATGGGCATTAAAGTTACCCGTTGCACCATTGATTTTACCTGAAATAACCACATCTGCAATTTGCGCGCGTTGTCTATCCAACCTAGCGACCACATTCATCCATTCTTTGCCCATAGTGGTAGGTGATGCAGGTTGTCCGTGCGTGCGTGCCAGCATTGGCATAGCTGCCATGTCTGATGCCATGCTTTCCATTTTGGCAATCGTATTGTCCAAAGCAGGAAGCAATACGCTATCCCGTGCTTCTTTAAGCATTAGTCCGTAAGATAGGTTGTTGATGTCTTCGGATGTACATGCAAAGTGAATAAACTCGGACACAGCATTTAATTCAGCTTGGTCTTTGACTTGCTCTTTAAGGAAATATTCCACGGCTTTCACATCATGATTGGTGGTCTTTTCAATATCTTTGACGGCTTGTGCATCTGCTTCTGAGAAATTATCAACAATGGCATCCAAAAAAGCATTGGCTTCACTGGATAGGCTGTTCACTTCTTGTATGTCGCTATGTGCAGCCAACATCTGCAACCAACGCACTTCCACCAAGACACGGGCTTTAATCAAACCAAACTCACTAAAGATAGGGCGAAGTTTACCCACTTTGTTGGCATAACGACCATCCAGTGGGGATAGGGCAGTGAGCGTAGAATGTTGCATGATTAAAACCTCGTGTGATGATAAAAAGATATGGTTGCGCAAGCTATCGTGATGCAGTTTATATGCAATGTGCCTTGCTTTTTTCTTTCTTTTGCTGATGGGAGGTTTACGCTTTGGCTTTTTTATCATATGTGAGGAAACATTGGATTTTACAACCGCTTATCAAGCCAAAGAACATCAAAATTTAGCGCATGTTTTATCGCACCGCGACTTCACACCTTACATTGATGCTTTATTAAAGTTAAACCAACAAGGTTGGCATAAAATTTTTAAACATGGTGACTTTTCACGTTGGTCTCAAGGCTTAAATGCATTGCCTGATGTGCAAGCTGATGTGGATATTTCGCATCAAGTGTGTGTACAAAGTGTTGCGCATACTGATAAAGAAAAAGTAGAGCAGGCTCTTAAGCAGCTACACCCTTGGCGCAAAGGTCCTTTTGATATTTTGGGTGTGCATATTGATACGGAATGGCGTTCTGATTGGAAATGGCAACGAGTATTGCCGCATATTTCTTCGCTGCAAGATAGGGTAGTGTTGGATATTGGTTGTGGTTCAGGTTACCACATGTGGCGCATGTTGGGAGAAGGTGCGAAGTTGGTGCTTGGTGTTGACCCTTCCCCCTTATTTTCTTTCCATTTTGCTAGTATTAAACGTTATCAACCTGATGCTGCGAGCTTTTTAATTCCTACAGGTATTGATGAAATCCCAAGTGGTATGCAGTGTTTTGATACGGTGTTTTCTATGGGGATTTTGTACCATAGGCGTGAACCTTTGGAGCATTTGTATAAAATAAGAAGTTTGTTGAAAAAAGGTGGTGAGCTGGTGCTCGAAACCTTGGTGGTCGATGGTGATGAAACCACGTGTTTGGTACCCAGTGGGCGATATGCCAAAATGCGTAATGTATGGTTTATACCGTCGGTAGCGATGTTAACCATCTGGTTGCAACGTGCTGGGTTTAAAAATATTCGTTGTGTGGACTTAAATACAACCAGTATAGAAGAACAGCGGTCAACAGAATGGATGACTTTTGAATCATTACCTGATTTTTTAGACCCGAAAGATAGACAAAAAACAGTGGAAGGTTATCAAGCACCCAAGCGTGCTGTGATGTTGGCAAATTATGACTTTTGATTGCCAAGGAAAAAGAACCAGAAAAGGGCGCACTCTACAGTGGCGACATGAACCACTGGTTGCGGATAACCCGTTAAGTGCATGGCAAGGTTTGCTCAAGGCTAGAGGTCTATCTGAGCAAGATAGTTTTTTTACGCCTGCATTATCTGATTTGCCAGACCCATTTCTCATGCAAGATATGCAGAAAGCAGCAGCTAGACTTGCAAAAGCCATAGAAACCCATGAAAAAGTACATGTTTTTGGTGATTTTGATTGTGATGGGGTAAGTGGTACAACGGTATTGGTGGAAGCTTTAAGAAGTGCGGGTGCAGAAGTGTGTTTTTCCATTCCACATCGTGCAGATGATGGGCATGGCATTGGTGTAGAACCTGTTCAACAGGCTTATGATGCGGGCGCAACACTGGGATTGAGTGTGGATACAGGTACCACATGTTTGGATGCATGTGACAAAGCGACAGAGTTAGGTTTTGACTTAATCATTACCGACCATCATTTGCCCGATAAAATATTACCCAATGCTTATGCTTTGTTAAACCCAGCCCGTGAAGATTGTGGTTTTGCAGAGCGTGTACTGTGTGGCACTGGTGTTGCCTTCTTTTTATTGATGGCAACATGGAAGCTACTTGCCGATAAAAATAAACGCCCTGCTTATGATTTAAAACAGTTGTTAGATAGGGTCGCCATGGCAACGGTAGCCGATGTGATGCCTTTGCAGGGAGTGAATCGTGTGTTGGTGCATTTTGGTTTGCAGCAGTTGCGCACATCTCCTTCTATAGGTATGTCTGCATTATTGGATATTGCAAAGGTTAATCGCAAACGTATTTCCACAGAAAGTATTGGTTTTTATTTGGCACCTCGCGTTAATGCGGCAGGGCGTATGCGGCATGGGGAAGAGGCAATGCGTTTGTTATGTTGCCAAGATGCCTCTGAAGCGGCGGCATTGGCAGCATCTTTGGATGTATGCAACCAAGAAAGACGAAAGCTAGAAGTGGAAACGTATAAACAAGCATTGGCGAAACTTGAAGCGACCTATCCAGATAACACAGCTAAAAACCAAGAAACGAACATATGCTTGGCAGTTTATGATAAAAATTGGCACGCAGGTGTGGTGGGTTTGGTTGCTGGGCGTTTAGCCAGACAACATGGGCGACCAGCAGCGGTAGGTTTTGTCGATAGTGAGCAGAATATTCGTGTATCATTGCGTGGTATCAAAGGTTTTCATATTGGTCAGTTACTTCACACCTGTGCTCAACATTTGCATGGTTTTGGTGGTCATGCTGGGGCAGGTGGTGGCACGGTTAAAGCAGCAAGCTGGGATGCTTTTGTTTTGGATTTTACCAAGGCAGTAAACCAACAACAAACCGATGGCTTGATTCAAAATCATTTGTTGATTGATGGTGCTTTAAATTTATCTGCTTTACATATTGGCTTGGCATCACGGCTACAACGCTTTGAACCCATTGGGCAAGCCAACCCTGCATGTTTGTGGGTGCTTCCTGATGTTACCGTGATTGATAGTAAAAAACTGAAGGGTGGTGTGATACGTGTGCAGTTGACGGATGGTACACGTTTTATCAATGCAGTTGTTTTTGGAGGGAGTGCTTTAGCCGATGATTTGCAAGAAGGTGCATATGTATCGGTGTTGGGGCAGTTGCAAAGCGATGACTATCGGGGTGGTGATGCTGTACAATTTGTGATTGAAGATGTGGTGCTAGAGACGAGATGAGACCTTAGTGGCTTCATTACTTTTATCTGATATGACAGCCTCTTCATGCTGCTGTTTTTCTTTTTCTAAGATTTGCATAGCAAGAACCAAACCTAGGATAATCATAAATGGTTCCATAATTCGCACAATAATAAAGGTGTTAGCACCGATACCATGTACCAACAAACCAGCAAAACCACATAATGCACCTAAGGCAACACCACGCATGATTGGGTCTTGAAGTGTGCGACTACTTTTTTTGAGTAATACCCAAACTCGCCGCAAAAACCAAATAAAGAATACAAGTCCGACAATACCTGTTTCTAATAAAATACGAGGGTATTGTGCATCAAGAAACTTACCACCTGTAACACCCACGCCAAAAATAGGATTTTTAGGAAAGTCTTTGGTGATAACTTCTTCCCATGCACGCAATCGCTCTGTTGTTGATGTATCAACTTTTATATTACCTACCTTTAATTGCCCTGATTGTTCAGCTTGGTTAAATGTAAACATGACACGGTTAATGACATTTTGTGGTAAAACAAAGGGGGCAAGTGCTACCCCAGTTAGACACATAAAAAAGAGAAGCTTTTTCTTTTGGGAATAAAAAAGAAAGTAAATCATTGCGACAATAAAGGAAAGGTAAGAGCTTCTGGACTCAGTAAAGGCAAAGGGTATAAGAATAATAACCATAGCGATAAAAAGTAAGAAACGTTGTTTTTTGTCTGTGGTATGTAAAAGAATACCCAGTATGATACTAAACATAAACATTAAGTACCCACCAAAGGTGTTGGGTTCACCCTCTGCACCTTCAAAAGGTGCGGAAACACGAAGACCAGAAGGAATTTGAGCAATACCAATCAATGATGCAACCAAACATGTGAAAATCATAACCATCAACAAACGTTTAATGATGGCTTCATCATGCATATGGTTTACCACGATATAAAACAGAATAAAGTACTCTAAATATTTGATAACAAAAAATATACCGTACAATCCAACTTTGCCTGAAAAGAATGCAATCATGGTAGAAAAGGCGCAGACAACCCAATATAAAAATGCCGCTTGATTGATGGGGGTGTGGCGTAAAAAACCAAGCTCATTATAAACAGCCATACGCACTAACCATGTAAATGAAATCAGTGTTAACATAATATCATCCAAGCGCAATGTAATACCGCGTGATTCGGTGGTGTTGGTCACGCCAGCAGCAAGTTCTTGGGCAGATGCGCCACCAAAGGTAAGCTCGGGGGAAAGCAGGGTAGATAAAATAAGAAAGTAGAGTGCTAGCTCAATGCTGGTGAATGTAATAATGACAATCATTAAACCTGCAAATAAAAGCAGTGGACCTTGAATTAGACTAGGTGCTAAAAGATAAGCACTATAAAGTAATAGTGTGGTTAAAACAAACGTAAGTAGAATGTTTGGCGGTATAGGGACACGAATGCTTCGAATACTCAGAGCTTTTTACCTGCATCAAGATGTCTTGCTTTGTCCATGGGTTGATAGCCTTTATTGTAAGGCTCATTAAAGCTTTGGCTACACTCCTGAACCAAAACAACAATACCTGCAGCTAACATGGTTAAAATAAAAATTGCAATAAAACGATTGCGTTGTTTTTTGTGTTTTACGAAGTGAGCAAAGTCTCTTTGCATGATTACCCCTTATCGAAACGTGTCCTTACTTCTTGCCAAAGACGTAAAGAGCGACGTTTCATTTTTGCAATCCATTGCTCAAACATATTTCCCCTAACTTGTTCGTCATTCCCATAAGAATAAGCATAATAATGATTCATTTTATATGTTGCATAATCAGGTGAGAGCTCACCACGAACTCCATTAAGGATGATGCCAAGCACATTGCCACCCACAGCCTCAATATTGGTTTTCACACGTTTTAATGCGCCCCTAACTACAGAACCAATATGATACACAAGCAAGACACTATCCACTTTTGAAGCCAAAATTGTTGCATCAGTGGTGTGCAATAGCGGTGGCATATCAATAATTACCATATCATATTCTTCACGTACTTCTTTTAAGATGGTATCCATCATGGGTGCTGCCAATAAGTCTGGTGGGTTGGCATTGACAACACCACAGGTAAGAATTTCTAATTGATCAAGCCCAGGTGTTAACAAAGCTTGGTCAATACCCATGTCACCTAACATGACATCAGAAAAACGTTTGACTACATCTGGCCAATGGTGTTGCCCTAATAAACATTCACTTAATCCTGGGGCACGTTTCAGTCCAAAGGTGTGATGCTGCATGGGTTTACGCATATCAGCATCAATTAAGAGTATGCGACCACCTTGCTGGGCTAATACCACTGCCAAGTTAGCAGCAATGGTACTTTTACCTTCTTTGACTGTAGAGCTTGTGACTAAGATAACTTTGTGCCCGCCCGTTTGGGAAAAGAGTAAATTGGTGCGTAAGCTACGGTATGCTTCTGAAATCGTTGATGGTGGTGAGAAATGGCTAATAAGACGGATTTGTCTTTCCAAATGGTGTCCGCTGGTTTTGAGCTCTTTGACCCCAGAGAATAATTCAAGTGCCTCATCGTGTTCCAACTGTGGTACAAAACCAACAACAGATGTATCCAAGAAGCTTTCTACTTCTTCAATGGTGCCTACAGATGAATCCATAGCTTCAAGAATTAAGGATACAATCAAACCAAGTACTAAACCAAGAATCATACCTGCTAAACCACTTTGTACAGGGTTCACAGGGTTGATACGAAACACTGGAATCATAGCAGGGCGCACTAAAGATACATCTTGGACTTTTTCAGCTTCTTTGATTAACACTTCTTGGTACTTCTTCTCAAGTAGGTCGAACAAATCCTCATTGATACGTACTGTCCGCTGCATACGTTGTAGCTCTAAGGCTTGCTCAGGCATACCTTGGAAACGGCTTTTGGTTTTTTCTATGCTTTTTTGAATGTCCGAAATACGTCGTTGTGTAAGCTCAATTTGTTTGGCGAGCTCATCCACCATACTGGACAAAATATCATGGGCTTGTTCGCGTAGCTCTTTAATTTGTGGATGATCATCGGTGTAGTTGGTCATCAACTCAGTACGTTTGAGCGCCATATCAACCAAACGTTTATTAAGTTGGTCAAAGTAGTTGCTTACGCTACCTGCAATGGTAACAGCTTGGTAATCCCAGTCACCATTATTGATACGTTGTTTAAGTGGCTTGATAGCAAACTTTAGGTCACCCAAATGTGCTGTAGCTTGGCGGTATTCTTGTTCTAAATCCGAAACAATACGTGCCATAAGTTCAGGATCTGCATTAGAAAAGGATAAGTTATGTTTGTTACGATAATCGCGAATTTCTTCTTCAGCTTTTTTAAGGCGTTCACGAACAATAATTAATTGTTGTTGGATAAACTTTTTAGCTTCAAAAATTTTACGGTTTTTATCTTGTACATTAAACTCTTTAAATTCATCGGCTACAGCCTGTGCTAAATCACGTGCAAATAGGGGGCGTGTTGAAGTAGCTGAGATGGTGATAATGCCTGAGTCAGGGTCTTGGTGCACTGATATGCTATCTTTGATGCTTAGCACTTCATCCATATAATCAGGGTTAGCCCGAATTTCTTCCGAGCTTAATTCTGGGGGAATAAGATTCATGCGTTGCGCTACGCGCTCCATTACGGCATAAGATTCAATCATCGCAAGTTGTGTTTTGATATCGCTGTAGGATTGTCTTGCACCACCACGAAGTAATAGGTCAGCAACATTTACGGATGACTCAATTTTGATAGCAGAACTGGATGTATAAATAGCAGGTGGTTGTTTTGCCCATGTAAGGAAGCCACTGAAAAAACCCATGGATAAAGCACAGAAAATAATAATCCAACGCCTTCTTACGATAATTTGCCAGTATTCGGATAAATTAAGTTCGTAACCTTCGTTATGTTGTGCTGTTGCCATTACTGAACCTGTCCTGTTAATAAGCGTAGCGTTAGAATTTGCTGAGCAATGCTAACAGGCTGTAAAAGTAATGTAATCGAAGGTGATATGTCTTCTATAAACTTATTCCAGTTGGCAATAGGTCGAGATGGTATAATCAATACATCCTTATCCATTAAAGCTAAGTTTTGGGTTAAATCACCTTCTTCGAGAAAACGTTGGAAGTTTACAGCAAGGATTTGAGGTTGGTCTCTATCTGTGCGTAAAATGCGAATATCTGGTAAATAGGCATCTTTGGTCAGTCCACCAGCCTTAGACACAGCATCCAAAAAGTTGATGTCACCTGTAAACTCTACAATCCCTGCTTTGGCAACTTGTCCAAGGACATAGACTTGGCGTTTGGATTGGGCAAGTGATGGTATGAAAATGGTATCTCCATCATCAATGATAGCATTTTCCGATAAATCACCTTGACGAATTGCCCGATTTAAATCCAAAAGTACAGTTTTACCATCACGAATGATTTGAACATTGTTTAAGTTAGCTTCTTTGGTAGGTCCGCCCACACGTGATAAAAAATCAACCAAACTTTCTTTACCGCGCAATGGGTAAGTACCTGCGCCAGTAGGTTGACGTGACAAGCTTTGTACCTCACCAAAAATACTGGCAAATTTACTCCTTGCTTTAAGCACTTGAACATCAACGCGAGGATTCCGCTCATATTTCTTGATAATGTTTGTGGTGAGATTATCGATTTCACGAGGAGTTAAACCAGCGACTTTAAGCGCTGCTTGGTAAGGAAGAGATACTGTGCCATCGATTTGTACGATAACCTTTTGTTTCTCTGCTTTTGCACCTTGCCAAAAGGTAATTTGTAATTCATCACCAACCCCAACTTTGTATTCGGGCACACCATCAATGGTTTTAAATACTTTGTTTTCATCAATATTATACAGGTCACGTTTATTGATATTTGATGCAGACAAAGGAAGTTTGGTGTTTTCAATTTTAAAGGCTTCTACAAATACCCTTCTGTTTTGTCGTAGGGAAGCAGGGTCTAAACCTGGTGGTAATGGTGATTTATCACCTAAGGCATCGATATGCATGTTTTCTTTTTTTGCATTGTGCCTTAATAGTGTTGTGGCAACTGCATCAGCGCGAGCTTTGGAAAGAGCTGTATTATTAGGAAATAGTTCAGAATGAATAGGGCGCTGGTCGGCACGACCTTGTAATTCAAGATGGAGCTGGCTTAAATCTACACCCAGAGAATCAACCCATGCGTTTACTTTTTCAATAGATTCAGGGTTTAAACGTGCTGTTCCTGAATCAAAATAGATAGAAAGACGTTCTCCAACTTGTTTGGATAAGAATTTTTTTACAGGTAAAGGTTTGGCTTTGCTAAAAGACCAAACTTCAACCCCACCATCAGCGCGTGTTGCAGCAATATCTAATAAGCCATTATTTCTAACATCACCAAGATCCAAATCAAGGTATACACCATAATCGGGTACTTGGTGTTCTTCACTGATAAAGCGGTTGTCTTTCCAACTCCAAATAGCCATGCCTTGACCAACACTGGATGAGGCAACCAATTCTTTATCGCCATCTGCATTTAAGTCACCTACGCGCACACCTGACCAAGTGCCTGATGGTGTGAGGTTTTGCATTTTCCAAGTTGCTTCACCACCTAGCCAGTAACGAATACCATGCTGGTATAAACCAGCCACTATATCCAAGTTACCATCGTTATTGATATCAGCTACTGTAACTGATTCAGCATCGGCATTGGTGGGTAACACCAAGGGTTCCCAGCGTGCATTGCCATCACCATACCAAACTTGAATCCCACCAGCTTGACTCCAGAGTTGGTCTCGGTTTTGTGTGGCACCCAAACCGCCACGGCGTGCGGCTACAATATCGAGGTGACCATCTGCGTTAATATCTTCAACAGATAAACCTGTAAAGATACCTTTGACCATAGGCCCTGTACCTTGAACCCAGCCGTTGTGTCCATCATTAAGTAATACATAAATGCCACCATCAGTAATGCTGTCTGAGCGAACAGCAATAATATCTTGCCACCCATCTTCATTAATATCAGCAAATTTTACGGCATGGAATACGCCCCCAACCAAAGGGGAAGAATGTAGGCTCCAAGCCTGTGTTTGATTGTTTAGCTTCCATACTTGCAAGCCTTTTTGGTCACCTTCGCCGCCAATGAGAATTTCAATATTGTTATCGTGATCAATGTCTGCAGTGGCAATGGCACGAGGCTGCATGGCTGTGAGTGGTCCACCTTGCAGTGTCCAGTTACCAGTACCATCACCCCATTCAATATGGAAACCGTCAATGTTTTCATGTCCACCAATGAGTAAATCAATGAAACCATCTTGGTTTAAATCAACATAGTGTACGGATTGTGATTCAGATGCTTGTTGTGGGCCTATATTGTGCATTTTGTACTTTGGAATAGGCTTGTTTAGAGCCTGTAAGGGCATAGATGGTTGTGGAACGGTGCTTCTACATGCCAATATATTAGCACTTATGCTTAGATACAGAAGTGTTAAAAGCAACCTTTTAAGGTTTAGTTTACTGGTCATGTTCAACTCTGTGTCCATTGAGATAGGCTGATGGTTGGTGTATTTTGTTGTAGATTCTTATGTTGTATATTTGTAAAAAACAAGCCCGCCTCCTTCACACAATAATTGTACAAGCACTTTATTTTAAAGGTGTTTTTTTGAACTTTATGTAAACAAGCAAGTTTAAAGTTAAAATGAAGTAACATGTAAAATATTTTATGGGTAATATTTTTAAGCGGGTTATTGAAAGCATGAGGCGCACACCTTTTTAAGAAAAAGAGCGTCAGAATACTTGGGATGGTAGTCAATACTTCCATAGTCGAATGAAAGACTAATTTATTATAGGTGTCAAGGGTTTACGCTATTGTTTTATAGTGATAGATGAGCAGGTAAATTGTTATGCTTGTTATGCCATGATGTCAAAGTAAAAAAGACCCGCAATTGCTTGCAGGTCTTTTGGTAAATGGCGCTCCCTGAGCGATTCGAACGCCCGGCCCTCTGATTCGTAGTCAGATACTCTATCCAGCTGAGCTAAGGGAGCCTTGTGTGTTGCTTTTATCATCTCCTTGCGAAGACGGCGGCATAGTAACGTCTTTCACCCAAACTTTCCAGCGCGAATTATCCATGCCAAATAATTCAGGAAAATCTTGGTATAACCAGCCTTCATACATCAATGTATCACGATAATACAATGCAACAAAAGCTGCGGGATTGCTTACTTCTTCATCATTGATAAGTGTATTATCTTTGATACGAAGACCTTGGGCAAGCCCTTGCAGTTGAATTGACCAATCATTGGTTTTTTCAGTGCTGCCATTTTGAACATTCACTTCAAATATACGTGTTGTTGCTTTGTTCAACACAACAACTGTTGCACTTCCTTGATTGTTGACTGCCCAATCAGGAAGTTGCTTGGCTTTTACAGAAGCATGAGGGTCTGTTGGGACACTTAATGGCAATTGCCACTCAATTTCCTGCGTTTTTTCTCCATCACATGCGCTTAAAAACATAGCTAAACTTAAGCCCAGTAATGTTTTTAAAAACATGGCGGAGAGAGAGGGATTCGAACCCTCGATAGATT
>JALWRX010000033.1 GCA_027080505.1 Ghiorsea sp. | reverse complement strand
TAGAAGGTGAAGCCACTTTGGTATTGGGTGAAGAAGAAATACTGATGAAAGCTGGTGACTGCATGGGCTTTAAATGCAATTCCAAACTAGGACATCAGCTTATCAACCACAGCACAGCCATTGTTCGCTATTTAGAAATTGGCGATAGAAGCCCCAATGATTACGTTGAATATCCTGATGATGATTTAATTGCTACATCCCAAGAAGACGGGTCATGGCAGTTCCTACATAAAGACAACATACCTTACTAAATGGCTCATGAGCAACACAAAGAATCTATTTACCGATATACCTCAAGACCTTGATACAGAGGTGTTTGATACACTTTTGCAAAGTGGTGACACACGAATCGAACGTATTATTTCTAAAGGTCATAAATCACCTGAATCAGGGTGGTATGATCAAGAGCAACATGAATGGGTTATGCTACTTGAAGGTGCTGCCACCATTACTTTTGAAAGTGGGAAAGAAACCAATTTAAATAAGGGCGACTACCTCAATATCCCAGCTCACACCAAACATAAAGTCTTATGGACTGACCCAAGCTGTGAAACCATTTGGTTAGCAGTCTTTTATGGGGATAAAAAAGCTTAGGTTAGTCTAAATACTGTAATCTCAGGCTCATTACCCAAGCGAATCGGTGGCCCCCAATAACCTGTACCCGGGCTGACATAAATCCAAGTTTTATTATCATGTAAATGCAAACCTTTGATATACGGATTAGCCATTTTAGCGACAAAATTCCATGGATAATATTGACCACCATGGGTATGCCCTGAAATCTGCAAATCAAAACCTGCCTCTGTAGCTTCAAATATGCTTTTAGGCTGATGCGCGAGCAAGATTTTCACATCCGCATCAGGTGCACCTTGCATGGCTTTTTTAGGGCTGGATTGATGAGCTGGAATATATTGATGCGCTCGATAATCCGTGACACCTGCAAGCAGCAGTTTCGCATCATTCACTTCAATCAACTCATGTTCATTGAGCAACACCTTAAAACCTAAACGCTGCACTTCGGCAATCCAAGCTTCCGCACCTGAATAATATTCGTGATTGCCTGTAATAAAATACTTGCCCACTTTAGCTTTTAAATTGGCAAGTGGTGCTACATCAGCTTGTAATCGAAACACCGAGCCATCCACCAAATCCCCTGTCATTACAATGATGTCGGCATCCAATGCATTCATTTGTGTTACTAAAGTTTGCACATCATCTCGCTTAATCATGGGGCCAATATGCAAGTCGGTAAACTGTACTATTTTTAAATCTTGCAAAGCTTTGGGAGCACCCAAGGGTATGTGTACTTCCTTAATGGTTGCCCCGCCTACTGCCTGCTCAAGTCCTAATCCTGTCGTCAAACCCGCAGCGCCTAACATACTGATGCGTGCTGCCGAAGATTTGAAAAACTCTCGCCGTTCAGGATTTCGCTTAAATGGGCGCATACTAAGGTGTAACACATCCATGACCAAATACACCACCATCAACAATGAGAAGAAACCCATATTCAAATAAACATACCAAGTGAATATATCTACCCAATCACCCACGATATGTTGATAATGAAAAATAAGTGGTGCAAGCGATGTAAGCCACGCAACAAATAGGTAAAAACGAACCCAAAAACGTAAGCTTGGTGACACAATGTGTAACCGCCATGCCACATAACCATACATGACAGCCGTAAGCATCATCGCGATAACAAGAAACCAAATCATAAGTTTAAGATAGCAGTTTTTGCATGAATATATACTTAATGTTATGTTGCAACATGTTAACCCCACCAATCTTTACACACATTACACAAGCTATAGCTCAACATGGTTATTGCGTGATGGATAACGCACTACCAGCTAATATCGCCCATGCATTACACCAGCACATGACCACGATACCGACAAAAGACTTTAGGGGCATGGGTGTCGGTCGTGCAGGTCAACTTCATATCGACCAAAACTATCGCAGTGATACTTCCCTTTGGTTGGATGGTAAACACACCGCTGAACAAGACTACTTGCAATGGATGGAGCAGCTTCGCCTTACCATCAATCAAGACTTATTTTTAGGTTTATTTGACTACGATGCACACTTTGCGCACTACGCCCCACAAAGTTTCTACAAACGCCATACCGATGCTTTTCAAGGCTTATCCAACCGCAAACTGACCACAGTGTATTATCTTAACCCTGATTGGCTTACTAGCGATGGTGGTGAATTGGTGATGTATGCAGATGAAAAAAGCAGCAATGCTTTCCAAACCGTGATACCACAGATGAATCGTTTGGTGGTGTTTCTAAGTGAGTCCTTCCCTCACGAGGTGTTACCTGCACACAAGGATAGATACAGCATCGCAGGTTGGTTTAAACTGAAAGCTAATCCTTAAAGGACTGCTATTGCGGTTCATTTAAACTCGGGTATTTAGCTAAAATATCTTCAAACTTATCAAACACGGTCAATGCACCTTCGGCTTGCAATATATGCGCTGGTTCAACACCAAAAGATACACCATACGAGTGTACATTTGCAGCATTCGCCATTTGAATATCAAAGCGCGAATCACCAATCACCGAAGTATGTTCAGGAAGAACACCCATCTCATGCATACATTCCAGTACCATGGCAGGATGCGGTTTTGATAAACAAATATCGGCTGTGCGCCATACTGGAAAAAAACGGTGCAAGTCAAATGTATCCATCACTCGCAATAAACCTCGACTGGATTTACCTGTGACCACGCCCATGGCATAACCGCGACTGCCTAACTCCTCCAATGTTTCAATCACATTGGGATACAAGGCAAGACCAGACTCCATAGACCGATAATTACTACCATACGATTCACAAATCTTGGTTTTTAAGCTTTCATCCAAATCATCATCTGCCAGCTTTTCCACCGCTGCAACCAAAGATAAGCCGATAATCGACAGCACATCTTGATAATCAGGCTCTGCCAAACCGTGGTCTGCAAATGCTTTTTGCATGGCTTGCGCAATGGCACCATGCGAATCAGTCAATGTGCCATCACAATCAAATAAAATAAGTTGTAGGGGTTGATTATTCAGTGGGGGTATCCTTTGTTGCAGCTTTTGGTTCAAGCCACGCATCTTGCGTGCGTTTGACCTGCCACGTCAACACTTTATCCACACTTACCACCATATTCAAAAGCGGTAAACGAATATAAGTGCGAGTTAAATCCCTTGCAGGTTTACCCACAAAAACATTCAGCAACATCTTGCCTTCTTTATCTTCCAAAACCACTTGTGTATCTGACACAGAAAACTGTGCAAAATGTTCAGGATTGCGGCTGGCAATCCGTTTGACCTGCATGGCTTGCAAGTCATGCAACAATTGGTCAACCACATTGGACTGTAGGTAAGTCGGTGTATCACTACCTACAAGCAGCCATTTATCCCCTTCGCGTTTGCCTTTTAATATGACTTTACCTTTGGAAGAAATCGAAAAAATTGCTACATCTTGCACAGAAAAATGTGGAAGCTCAGGTAAGGTTTGCAAGGTATCCTTGGGTGATTGTTGGGTAACAATCAATGCAACCAAACCCAATGTAATGATGACAGCTATCAGTTCTTTCATTGATAACCTTCCCAAATTTTATTTCTTCGCTTACGCAAATACAACCAACGCCAGCCTGCAAGCATCAAGAGCAATACAGGTAAGGCAAACATCCACACTACCTTAAAAAAGGTGCGCTCTGCTTTATTTAATGTGGCAAGTGGACGCTGGGTTACACCCTTAGACCGCAATGCAATCAAAGCTTCATCATGACTTAACCAGTCTAACATATTCAAAATCAGCACTGTATTTTCACCGTTGATAAACTCGTTATCCAAAAGTGCGCTAGAGCCTGACACCAACAAACGTCCATTCGCTACCTTTGCCATAAATGCTTGTTTATCATCCACAGCCTGAGAAAAAGCAGATTGCATAGCTCCTTCTTGTGCTAGCATCAATGTTTGAGGGCGCATCTGTAAGCCACGAAAACGCTCTTGCATGGAAAGCAGTGGATTCACATCAAAAGGTGGCCCTGATTGTACAGCACTCCACTCTGAAGATTGCAGCAATACGGTTTTATCTGCACTGGGCTCACGCCATGTTAAAGGTGCAGCAAATGGCATACTCACACTTTCCAAACCTTGGGTAATCACGCTTTGTTTATTGATATTTACAATGTTAGGAATAAACGGAAAATCCACGACAGAACGGAACGCAAAACCCGCTTGCTGTTGGTTCACTGTAATGCGGCTGGCTTGCTGATCCATCACTAAACCTGGCTCAACAGATACACCAAGGTCAGACAACAACCAATCATTGGCATAAGTATCCACAGGTAACACTTGAAACCCTGCTTGTAAGTTGGGCTCAACATTGGATGCCAATACCAACACGCCATTGCCCGTCATACGAAATTGATCAAGATGGTAACGAAACATTTCCGATGGTTTTTTATCCACGCCAGCTACAATCAAAGCTTTGGCATCACTAGGCACAGCTTTTAATGCCAAATCGACATCCACAAAGTTATAATCATCCTGCAATAACTGCTGCAATGTTTGTAGCTGTTGTGATGACTTGGCTCCAAAACCTGTGGCTACAGCAATGGTTTGCTTGCCTTTGCCTGTGAGTTTCTTAATTTTACGGGTTAATAAATACTCAAACCCCGCATCGGTTTGTACCACAGGAATGATTTCCTGTTTATCCAAGTATTCAATGACAATCGCAAGGTATGCTTGGCGCACTTGCGCCCTATCATCTTCAATGACTTGCACTTGCACTTTGGGAATCTGCAAGGCTTGCAAAGCTGCTTGCGTATTGGGATTGTCCTCAGGGTTAATCATTTCAAAGCCAAGTTTACCCTGTGCCGCATCCCTATAATTCATCAAGGTATCTTCAACAAATTGTTTGAGCTGACCATAAGGCTGCGGCAAACCTGCCGTGAAATATGCTTTAATTTGAATCGGCTCATCCAAACCTTGCAGCACTTGTTTGGTCGATGATGAAATGCTCGATGTTTGGTTATCACTCCAATCACTGCGGATATGTGAACCTTGGGCTACAGCAAACAGAAGCAAAGAAATCATCACCACAAATGATAAGGTCAATAAGGTTTTTCGGCGAGTGGTTGAACGTAAATCTGCCATGATTACCGCCACCGCCTACGTGCTAAAGCAAACCAACTTAAACTTATAAAAATCACCGTTAAACTGATAAACAACATCACGTCCGCCAAAGATACTACACCTCGCATCATATTTTGATAATGATTGATTGGACCAAGCATGGCAACCCAGTCTTGTATAAAAATCGGCAAGGTGGGTGCTGCTTGGGTAATAAGGAAAATCACCAGCAATAAAACCAAGCCAACAATATAAGCAATCATAGCATGATTAGTCATCGCCGAAGCAAATAAACCTATCGCAGCAAACAAAGCAGCAAGCAACCATGCTCCCAAATACGAAGCCATCACTGTGCCTGAATCAAGATTGCCCAATAAGGATAAAGTTAAAGGATACAAACCAGTAAGCAGCAATAAAAAACTGATATGCCCCAACAAACTTAAATATTTACCGAGCACAATATCTATGGTGCGTGTGGGCATGGTCGCCAAGAGTTCATACGTCCCATCATGCAATTCATCGGCAAGCAAACGCATGGACATAGCTGGAATAAAGAAGATAAATAACAATGGCAACACGGCAAACCAATGACGCATATCGGCTTGTCCATTCAAAAACAGACTACTACCAAAGAAAAAACCCGATGCCAGTAAAAAAGCAATGGATACCACATAACCTTGTGGTGTATCCAAGCTAATACGCCATTCCTTTTGGCATAATGCTATCACTGCATTCATGCTGTTCCTCCTGTCAGTTCTCGGAAGACATCCTCAAGCGAGGCTTGTTCATTGCGTATTTCTAAAAGCACCACATCTGTTGCAACCGCAGCCAAAAACAATTGCTCTGCAAGTCCACAATCAGGGTCAGAGTGCGATATTTCGATATGAGCATGCCCATCTGCTAAAACTTCTTGGTTCACGATAGTCATCTCAGGTAAAGTGGTCTGCAAATGTGATAATAACTTATCAGCATCACCCTTCACTGTTGCCAAGACAAATGCTCCGCCTTGGGCTTGTTTGGCAAGTTCTTCAGATGTACCTAAAGCTTGCAACTCGCCTTTATCAATAATCATCATGCGGTCACACACCGCTTGTACTTCGGGTAAGATATGTGACGATAAAAGCACGGTTTTTTGTTCACCCAAGCGGCGAATCAAATGACGGATTTCAATGATTTGGTTTGGGTCTAAACCTGTGGTGGGTTCATCCAAAATCAGACATTGCGGGTCGTGCAACATGGAAGCTGCCAGCCCCACACGCTGTCTATAACCCTTGGACAACTCCTCAATACGGCGATACAACACTTGCTCCAAACCACAAGCCCGTGCCATTTCACCAATTTTATCCTTGCGCGTTGCCGCTGGAATACCATGCATTTTGCCAATGAATTGCAAATAAGCTTCAACATCCAAATCGTGGTAAGACGGCGCATGTTCTGGCAAATAACCCACCAAACGGCGAACTTGAATGGATTCTGCCAAACTCAAACCATCAATGCTTGCATCACCTGAGGAAGGGGGAAGAAAACAGGTGAGCATTTTCATAGTGGTCGATTTTCCTGCGCCATTAGGGCCTAACAGCCCCATGACTTCGCCACGTTTAACCTCAAAACTTAAATCTTTAACGGCAAACTGATTGCCATACTGTCGGGAAAGATCTTTCGCTTTAATCATAGGCAAAATGTAGGTACTCCAAAATGAAGATTCAAGGGTGTTTTACAACACCCTTACCATGCATATTAATCTGCTTGCTGACGAATCCATGTTGGCACATCATACAAGTCATCATAAGGTGACTCGGCTGTTGCGGCTTGTGCTTGCGCTTGTCCTGTACCACTGGTGAAACCAGGAACAGGCACATCACCCATGATTGGCATTTTAGGCTGATGCAAAGAACGCACTGGCGCAAGTTTGGGTTTTTCTTGTTGTTGTAACCCAGTCGCAACAACCGTTACACGTAATTCTTCACCTGCATCTTCATCAAATACTACACCACAGTTCACATTGGCTTCTTCATCTACCATATTGTAAATAATGTTCATCACTTCATCATATTCAGCCATAGATAATGTATCTTCAGAAGCAGTTACATTCACCAACAAACCTTGCGCACCATGAATATCCACTTCTTCCAACAATGGTGATGTGATTGCAGCTTCAGCAGCTTCACAAGCACGTGATTCACCCGTTGCGACACCCATACCCATCATGGACATACCTTGATTTTCACGCATCACTGCTGTGACATCGGCAAAATCCACATTGATATAACCAGGCTTGGTAATCATATCGGAAATACCACGTACAGCTTGCAATAAAATATCATCCGCCATACGGAACGTATCTTTCATGGATGTATTTTTGCCTGCTAAACCAATCAATTTTTGATTGGGGATGGTAATCAAGGTATCCACAGCTTTGCTAAGCTCTGCAATGCCTTCTTCAGCAAAACGCATACGGCGTTTACCTTCAAAAGAAAACGGCTTCGTCACCACACCAACAGTTAAAATACCCATTTCACGTGCGACTTCTGCAATCACAGGTGCTGCACCCGTACCCGTACCGCCCCCCATACCTGCTGTGACAAACACCATTTCAGTATCTTCAAGTAATTCCTTGATGTGTGCACGGTCTGAGTCTGCTGCATCGCGTCCAATTTCTGGTTTACCACCAGCACCCAAACCTTTGGTGCTATGTGAACCCAACTGCAAGCGTGTTTGCGCTAGACTGCGTGATAAGACTTGAGCATCGGTATTGGCTGCAACAAAGCTTACACCTGACAAACCTTGCTCAATCATATTATTCAAGGCGTTGCCACCACCTCCGCCAACACCAACAACCTTAATGCTTGCTACCTGTTTTTGTGTATCATCCAATGTGAATTTAAGCGCCATGACTATCTCCCTTCCTACTATTTTTTATTTTCTTAAAACTGTGTATCTGTTTTGGGTTTTCGTGTATCAACTTACATGCCATTAACTACCCCCAAACCATCGTCGTACGCTGCTCCATAAACTTTCAGAGCTTGCATCATCAAAATGTAAACCTTGTTCTTCTCGGTAACGTTGACCGTAGTGAATCAACCCTACACCCGTTGCATAAATCGGGCTGTTCACCACATCGGTTAATCCACCCACATTTTGCGGGCGACCAATACGTACAGGCAATTCAAAAATTTCATCAGCAAGCTCTTGTGTACCTTCAAGCAAGCTACTTCCACCCGTGAGCACCACGCCTGCTGCTACCAATTCACGATAACCAGAGCGTTCTAATTCTTCGCGTACCAACTCAAACAACTCTTGCATACGCGGCTCTAATAATTGTGCCATCACTTGCCTTGGCATGGATTGCGGTGGACGACCTCCTACACGAGGTACTTCCACTGTCTCTTCTGCCGAGATGAGCGATGTCATACATGAGCCATATCTTTTCTTCAAAATATCGGCTTCTCTGGCTGATGTGCGAAGACCAGCCACCAAATCATTGGTTAAATGGTCACCACCCACAGGAATCACGGCTGTATGCCGAATTGCACCATCAATAAACACTGCAATATCAGTCGTACCACCACCAATATCCACCAACAAGACACCAATATCTTTTTCATCTTGACTTAAAACTGCTTCACTCGAAGCAATCTGCTCCAACACAATAGCAGACACATCCAAGTCACAGCGGTTGCAACACTTGATAATATTTTGTGCTGATGACAATGCGCCCGTAATCACATGCACCCGTGTTTCAAGGCGCACACCGCTCATGCCCACAGGTTCACGAATACCATCTTGTCTATCAATGATATATTCTTGGGGTAAGACATGTAAAATTTGCTGATCTGCTGGGATATTCATCGCTTTGGCGGCTTCTACCACACGCGCCACGTCTTCTTCGGTGACTTCTCCATTTTTTGTCGCCACTACACCATGGCTGTTGTAACCACGAATATGTGAACCTGCGATACCCACATACACCTTATTAATGTCTACATCTGCCATCAATTCAGCTTCTTCAACTGCCAAACGAATGGATTCGACGGTGCTTTCAATATTCACCACCACACCACGGCGCAAACCATTGGATGGGTGTGTTCCTATGCCCACAATATCTAAGCGACCATCAGGTGCCGCCTCTGCTACAATACAGGCAATTTTACTTGTACCAATATCTAAGCCTACAATAATTTGATTTTCTCTAGCCATTATATGACCTCCTGCTTGGCTGGTCGAATAAACCAACGTTCGGGAATGCGCGCATCCATGCGCCAGTGTCTTCTTGCCCAGCGTGGCTGGCTCAAAATATTTAGCACTTTGGGTAAATCATCCTGCAAACTTTCTTGATTCAACAGCCATTGTTCGCCATGCGCAAAATTCAAACGCCAATCGTTCTGCTCAACAATGACTTCACTTAAAGCTTGTACACGTTCAGGCATATTTGTGCTCAAATGATGCAAAACGGCTGTAGCTGTTTTTAAATGGTTTGGTTGCAACCTAAATAAAGGCAAATCCAAATTTTCCCCACGTAATATCGGGCGATAAGCCACGCCTTGCTCATCCACCAACATCACTTTCTTATCAGCTTGTGCACTTACATTTTCCCATAAAGCAACGGGCTTACGTGCAGAAGCTTTAATCAATAAACCATCAGGCAAAACACGGCTCACCTCTATGCGTTGAATATCAGGAATCAAAGCTATTAAATCGCCTTGAATCACCGCTGCACGTGTATGCCAAAAATCAAATTTGTCTTTATGCTCAAAATATGAGGCAATTGGCTTTTTAATATGTTCAGGTGAATCAATTTGCCAGTGCGTTACTGTCATTTCTTGATTGAGTTTTACTGCCGAAAAACCAAGCACAGCAATTATCCCAGAAGATACCAACGCAATTTGTAACGGTTTCAACCAAGTCATGCGACGTTTTACAGGAGTAACTTTTTTCTTTCTACGCACATTTCCTACGTCCTTTTTGTTTGCATTGAAGAGTTTGGACAATAGTTTCATTGTACTCCTCCACCATTTTTTTCTCCGCAATGGGCAGACTTTAAAATCTGTACACATAAGTCTTCAAAAGAAACACCCTGCTCAGCAGCCGCTTTAGGTAGTAGGCTGGTTGCCGTCATACCTGGAATAGTATTGATTTCTAAAACCACTGGTGCACCAATATCAGGTACAATCAAATCCACACGAGGTGCTCCTGTGCAACCTGCTGCTTGCACCGCTTGTTCTGCAATATGTTTACATTTATTACTCTGGCTGCTTGAAATGCGTGCTGGGCAATAATAATCCGTTGCGCCTGCTGTATATTTCGAGGCAAAGTCATACATGCCTGATTTGGGTGCAACTTCTACTGGCGTTAATGCCTTACCATCCACCACAGATACCGCGACTTCAACACCGCGCACACATTGCTCAACCAACCAGTCATTCGGCTCATCCAAAGCCAAAGCATACCATGCCGCTTCGTCTTCAATATAGTGTAAACCAACGCTAGAACCTTCTGCCACAGGCTTCACAAACACAGGATAATGTTGCGGTTTACCATCTCGCATCAACACATCTTCTGGCGTACGAATACCTATATCATCCAGCACACATTTGGTGAGTTTTTTATTCATGCATAATGCCGATGCACTGACATCTGAACCTGTATATGGCAGTTGCATGGTTTCTAATAACCCTTGAATACAACCATCTTCGCCATACGTGCCATGTAATGTAATAAAAGCTATATCAGCTTGGCTATGCTGGATGAGTTCAAACCACTTGCTTGTATTTTCAGGTAAGTCTAAAGCCATCACATCCAAACCTTGGCTACTTAATGCTTGTGTCACAGCAGCACCTGAACGCAAAGAAATCTCTCGCTCTGCAGAAGCCCCACCCATCAAGACCACAATGCGTTTATGCTCAAGGCTTTGCATATTCATAACGAGCACCCCACCAGTTTCACTTCAGGCTCCAAATCAATATTGGTTTGTTTTTTCACCTCTGCTTTTGCCAAACGAATCAAATGCAATACATCTTCACTGCTTGCGCCACCTGCATTGACAATAAAGTTGGCATGTATGTCTGAAATTCTAGCCTTACCTCGTTGCTCACCTTTTAAACCCACGCTTTCAATCAAACGAGCAGCAAAATCACCTTCGGGATTTTTGAATACCGAACCACAGTTGGGTAATGCCAAAGGTTGGCTATCACTGCGTTTACTGCGCATCTCACGCATAGTACTTTTGATTTGCTCAGCATCAGATGTCTCAAGCTTGAATGTTGCCGACACAATCAATGCACCTTGCGTAAGTTTGGTATAACGATAACGCATATCCAAAGCATCACGCGATATACACGTCAAACGCCCATCTCTATGCAACACATCCACAGACACCAATACATCCGATACTTGCTGCCCAAATGCACCTGCATTCATGGCCACGCCACCACCCAAATCACCAGGTACGGTTGCCATAAACTCCAATCCAGTAAGCCCGTGATTGGCGGCTGCTTGTGCCAATTTACTCATACGTACACCAGCACCGACCTTGATGGTCTCACCCTCAACCATTAATGTATTGATACCCCCCAAATCCAAGACCAAACCATCAATGCCACTATCGGCAATCAATACATTACTGCCTCTTCCTAAAGGGAAAAGTGAAATATCTTGTGGAATCATAGGTATGGCTGCAATCAAGTTCGCTTTATCATCAGGGAGAAACAACCAAGCAGCCTCTCCACCCACACCCAATGTGGTGCGTGGTGCAAGCGGCACATTCGCTGCCATCTTGCCCATGGCTTGCAATTCTTCCTGCCAACTCATGAAGCCTGCCCCATAGTTTTGCATCCTAGGTTTTCACGCATTTCTCGCGCCATAGCACCAATAGAGCCCGCGCCCATCAGCAACACAATATGCCCTGCTTCAAGCTCTGCTTGTACCCAAGCAAGGGCTGCTTGTTCATCATCTATGACTGCTACATCTCTATGCCCACGTTTCATCATACCTTCAGCCAAACTTGTGGCATTCACACCATCAATAGCTTGTTCACTGGCAGCATAAATGGGCAATAAGCGCACCTTTTGCGCCATATCAAAACAACCTAAAAAGTCTTCAAACAAATCTTGCGTCCGTGTGAAACGATGTGGCTGAAATAAAGCTGAAATACTCTGCTCTGGCCAACATGATTGCGCCGCTTGGAGGGTCGATAATATTTCTTTAGGATGATGCGCATAATCATCCACCAATACACCTTGCCCAACAGGACAACATTGGAACCTGCGTTGAATACCTTCAAAGGTTGAAAATGCCTGTTTTATTTCAGAAAACACAATGCCCAAATCCAACAACACCGCAACTGCAGCCAATGCATTTTCTGCATTATGTAAACCCGGCATAGGTAACATCATGTTCTGTGTCGCACCATCAGCAAAACCAATCGTTAAATGCTGCTGATAACCGTCAATACGCACATCTTTCAAATATAAATCGGCTTGTGGGCTGGTGCCATAAGTGGTGACGGGTCGATGTAGCGCATCACGCAACAATGCCACATTGGGATGTTCATGATGCAATACAACACGCCCATAAAATGGTGTTAAATTGACAAACTGCTTAAATGCAGCAATCAAAGTATCAAAATTACCATAGTGGTCGAGATGCTCAGGGTCGATATTGCTCACCACTGAAATGGTTGGTGATAAACGTAAGAATGAACCATCGGATTCATCAGCTTCAGCCACCAGCCATGAAGATTCACCCAAACGTGCATTATGACTGGTGGACATCAAACGCCCGCCAATCACGTAAGTTGGGTCTAAACCTGCGCTTTCCATACCATGCGCAATCATGGATGTAATCGTAGTTTTACCATGGCTACCTGCCACAGCAATGCCTTGTTTCATACGCATCAATTCAGCCAACATTTCGGCTCTAGGAATCACAGGAATACCACGCTTATGGGCTTCCACTATTTCAGGGTTATCTTTAGACACTGCTGTGGTCACCACCACCACTTCTGCATCACCCAAATTTTCCGCTTTATGCCCTACGTTTACGGCAACACCAATATCGCGCAGACGTTGAACATTCGGGCTTTCCGCCATATCCGAGCCTTGAACCTTAAAACCTTGATTACACAGCACTTCAGCAATACCACTCATGCCAATGCCACCAATACCGGTGAAATGAATACATTTGACACGCAACTTCATGACTTCACCTCGCCCACAAAGGGTTGTAACACTTGTAGTTGCAATGCTGCTGCATCACCCACAAATGCTGTTCTTGCATTTTGATGCATGCTTTCTAATTTGTTTTGGTTGCATAATGTTTTGGTAAGTTTAAGTGCCAACAATGTCTCATCACATTTATCTTGATCCAAAATTTCGGCTGCACCTGCATCCGCTAACACCTTGGCATTATAATATTGATGATTATCCGCAGCCCATGGAAGTGGTACAAAGAAACAAGGCATACCTACAGCCGCTGCTTCACATACTGTCATCGCTCCAGAGCGTGCTACCATCAAGCTTGCTTGCCTAAATAAGGCTGGCATATCGCTAGAATACGCTTGTACATCAGCTTGAATATCCGCACCTGCATAAATTGCCTGCACATCTTCAACACGCCCATCACCTGCACCAACCAAATGTATCACTGAAAAGTCCAAACCTTGTTGAGCAAGTTTCACACATGCCAGCGGTACGGTTTGATTCAAAAACATCGCACCTTGTGAGCCACCCATGACCAATAAACATGGTTTATCTGCAAGCTGATACGTCACTGCTGCAATATCTTGACGCACTACATTACCTGTCACCACAGCTTTCTGCGTATGTGGCAAATGTTGTTCTGCTGAAGCAAAACCCAGCATCATTTTATCACAAAAGCGGTATAAAATTCGATTCACCATACCAGGAATAGCATTTTGTTCATACAACACCACAGGAATGCGTGATACTAATGCTGCAATCACACCTGCCACACTGGCATAACCGCCAACACCTACCAAAACCTGTGGTTTCTCTTTGCGCCAAGTCTTTAAAATCTTCAAAACTGCAAATGGCAACTCTAAACCCAGTACCCGCAGACGTTGTAACCACCCTGCACCTTGCACGGCATGCATATTCAATAACAACACATCTTCACCGCGCTCTGGCAATAATGTCGCCTCTAAACCGCGCTCTGCACCAATAAATTTCACTTGCATATTTAACCACTGCTTACGTACTGCATCTGCCAACGCCAATGCAGGCATCACATGCCCGCCCGTGCCACCGCCAGCAATGCAAATCATGGGTGACTTACCATTCATGCTATCACCTCGTGATGTTTCACATGTTCACTACGCCGTACACGCTTATTACTTGCTTTCACAGGCTGATGTCGTTGCACTGAGAAAATCAAGCCCACTAGAATAGATGCTCCAATCAAAGCACTGCCACCATACGATATAAATGGCATAGGCATACCCTTGGTTGGAAAGATACCCATGGCTGCACCGAGGTTAATAATGAAAGCCAAAGCCAACAAAAGCGTACAACCCAATGCCAATAGACGCTCAAAAGGTTTGACTGCATGTTTAGCAATCATAAAACCACGCCAGCAAAGCATGGCAAACACCAAAATCAACGTTAAAATACCAACAAGACCTAGCTCTTCACCAATCACAGCAGAAATAAAATCAGTAAAACTTTCAGGAAGATAAAACAGTTTTTGGACACCTTGCCCTAAACCTGCACCTGTCACACCACCAACGCCAAAGGCGATTTGTGATTGCACAAGTTGATAGCCACTACCAAAGCGATCTGCCCATGGGTCAACAAAGGAAGTTAAACGAGCAACACGATAAGGTGCTGCCATTACAACCACAGCTAATAATGGTATCGCTGCCGCCACCAAACCCAATAAGTGACGGGTTGGAACACCGCCCACAAACCACAAACAAAAGCTTGCCGCTAACAATAACACAGCATTACCAAAGTCGGGCTGTGCTAACAACAAACCAACCATCACGCTTAACATTAATAACATGGGCATCATACCCTGTGCAAAACTTTGCAACCGTTCGGGAAAGTTTGCCAAATAATATGCAATATACATTACCAAAACAGGTTTAATAAACTCAATCGGCTGCACCGTCATGCCCATGACAGAAAACCAACGTGTTGCACCATTGATACTATTGCCAAATACCAACACAGCGATAAGTAAAATAAATCCTACCAATAACATAGGCAATACCAATACTTCCCACCATGATGGTTGGATACGCGAAACCAACCACATCACGACTAAACCAACAGGTATATAAAAACACCACCGCACTAAAATATGCCAAGGAGAGCCATAACGTACATCTGCCACGTCTAAACTTGCACTGCCCACCATAATCAAACTAAACGATAGCAAGGCAAGCACACTTAATAAAAGCATGGGGTCCATGGGTAAACGTTTGACCTTAACCATCTGCCAGCTCCCGGATGCTCTTCACAAACACTTCACCACGCTCTGCATAATTGTTAAATTGATCTTGGCTGGCTGCAGCAGGTGATAATAACACTGCTTCACAATCCTGTTTTGCTGCATCTTTCACTGCCTGCGGCACTGTTTTGGATAGCTTGTATGGTACACCTGCTTGTTTTAACATTTTTTCATATGCTTTGGCATCTTTGCCAACAACACATGCAAAAGTTACATGTTTTTTTACCGTATCCACTAAAGAATCCAAATCCAACCCTTTGCGTAAACCACCACAAATCCAAACCACTTTATCAAAAGAAGAAAGTGCTGCATCTGCCGCATCGGGGTTGGTTGCTTTGGAATCATTAAACCAATCTTTATCAGCAATATTCCCTACAAATTCAAGCCTATGTTCCAAGCCTTGGAAACTCATCATAGCCTCTTCAATGACAGCTTTAGACACGCCATAATCAGCTGCAACTTGCGCTGCAACTGCAATATTTTGCTGCTGATGAAATCCTTTTACCATCAATTGGTTGCATGGAATGTATTGCCTTTGTGCATCTTGCGTCCAAAATATCTTGGCAGCTTCTTGATGACCATCACGATGTAAAACACCTGCTGCCAATTGGTTTGCCTGTGCATCATTTTCATCCATCACGCCAAAATAACTAATACTTACACCACGCTGCGTTAAATCATCTACTAATGATTTCCAAGACATGTCCAAAGGCAACATGGCTTTATCACCTACAATCATATGCTCAAACATACGCATCTTTGCTTTTCTATAGGCAAGTGGGGAGTCATGCATGTCGGCATGGTCAGGTTGAATATTTAATAAAATGGCTAAGTGTGGATGCAAACCTTGCGCCCGCTCTAACTGAAAACTCGAAAGCTCCAACACCACACGTTCAGGCTGCTTATCCGCCAACAAATCCAACATCGGTGTACCAATGTTGCCTCCAGCATCACAACCACCCGACAAAGTTTCTAAAAGTAATGCAACCATTTGGGTCACCGTGGTTTTACCATTGGTGCCTGTGACGGCAATCAATGTGCCGACATATTCCCTTAAAAACTCTTCTAAATCGCCATGCACAGGCACACCACACGCCCGCACTGCTGTCAAAGCAGGATGTCGCCAATCAATACCAGGGCTGACAATAACGCGATCAAACGAACCCAAAAGCTCCGCATTTAACTCACCTGTATGCAACACAATATCTTGCATATCTTCAGGCAATGCCACATTAGCTTCATCAAAACATTCACAGGCAATATGCTTGCGTTGCAGATAACGCACTGCAGACAAACCTGTTTTGCCCATGCCAACTACGGCGACTTTTTGTTGAGGGCTATTCATTAGCGCAACTTCAAGGTGGACAATGCCACCAAGGCTAAAATAAGTGTGATAATCCAAAAGCGGACAATGATCTTTGGCTCTGCCCAACCTTTAAGTTCATAATGATGATGAATGGGAGCCATGCGAAACACACGTTTACCTGTCATTTTGAATGATGCGACTTGTATCATCACCGACACCGCTTCCAAAACAAATAAGCCACCTGCAATCGCCAATAAAAACTGCTGATGTACCGCACAAGCCACAAAAGCCAATGCCCCACCCAAAGCCAGTGCTCCCACATCACCCATAAATACTTGTGCTGGGTATGTGTTGAACCATAAAAAACCAAGGCAAGCACCAACTAGCGCACCACAGAATATCGCCAGTTCGCCAGCCCCTGGCACATACGGAATAAGCAGGTATTCTGCAAAACCACTATGCCCTGCCACATAAACCACAACTCCCAAAGCGGCTGCAACCATAAAGGTCGGCGCAACAGCTAAGCCATCCAGCCCATCAGTTAAATTGACTGCATTCGATGTACCCACCAATACAAAAATAACAAATAAAATATACCAGTATCCCATATCCCATTGGTAATTAATGATAGGAATATCTACGATGGGGTCTGTCATTTGCATCAGCCCTACTGCTGCAATACCACCAAATAGCAATTGTAATATCAGCTTCCAATGCCCTGCCAAACCTTTAGAGTCAGCATATTTGATTTTTAAGTGATCATCCAACCAACCAATCAACCCGTAACCCAAAGTCACCATCAATGCCAACCAAATAAACATATTATTCAAATCAGCCCAAAGCAGCGTACTTAAGGTGAGCGTTGAAAGAATAAGTAAACCACCCATGGTTGGTGTACCTTGTTTAGAAAAGTGACTTTCTGGACCATCTTCACGAATCGGCTGACCTTTACTTTGATTCAATTTCAACCAACGAATAAAAAGGGGACCAAACAACCAGCTTAACACCAAGGCTGTAATCAAAGCATACGCTGCACGAAAAGTAATATACTGAAAAATATTCAGGAATGAATATTGGTCAGCCAGTGGATATAAATAATTATATAACATGCTGACCCCTCTCTTTTAACTGTGCTGCAATGCGATACAACCCTGTACCATGTGAGGCTTTGACTAACACAGTACTAGCTTGTGGTGGGAAATCTTTACTCTCCAACCAAGCACTTAATGCTTCTGCATCTCGAAATACACGAATACGATGTTTGGGGTTCACAGCCTGTAAATTCCCCATCAACGTACCAACGGTAAGCACCTCATCAATATCATGTAAATCCAACTGTTGATGAATTTCCTCAGCTTGTTCACCCAACTCCAACATATCGCCAATGATTGCAACACGGTGACCCGATAAACTTGCCAAAGTATCCAATGCTGCTTGCATAGAAGCTGGGTTTGCATTATAGCTATCATCGATAAGCGTGAAACGATTAGCTGCTGTAGAAATCTGCATACGTCCTTCAACAGGCTGCCAACTTTGCAACACCTGCACAACTTGCAGCAGTGTCCAGCTTTGCTCTAAATCTTGGGCTAAACGTAATACCGTTTGCGCCACAAGTGCCATATCTTCTGCCCAATGTTTGGCAGGTAAAAGTAAATCTAACTCAGCTTCTTGCTGTTGATAAGATAATGTTAAACGCTGCCCGTCCAAAGACCATGTTACAGCATAATTATCACACATATCCATAGTCTCTTGCGTGTTCAAGGCATCAATGTTTGCAAACTGTTCTGCCACACCCAAACCCAATACACACCAACCTTGTGGTGATAAATGGGTTAATAACTTGGCTTTTTCTTGGGCAATACCAAGCTCACCACCAAGCCCTTCACCATGGGCACAGGTTAACCCCGTCACAATGACAATATCAGGCTGCACAATAGCTGATAAACGCTCCATTTCACCAACTTCACTGATACCGCACTCAATAATAGCAACATCGGCATGCTCGGGCACATCCATTAATGTTTTAGGCACACCAATCAAGTTGTTAAAATTTTTCTGTGTTGATGCCACTTCCAAATCCAAACCACTTAACACATGCTGCAGCATGGAACGCACAGTTGTTTTGCCATATGAGCCTGTAATCGCAATCACTTTGCTTTGCACCAGTTTGCGTCTGTGACAGGCTGCAATATCACCCAATGCCTGCAATGTGTCGTGTACTTCAAGTTGCGGCGTATCCAACAATGCCGACCAGCCTGCAACACCTTGCACATCTCCAATCAATGCCGATGCCTTGTCTGCCACCTGTGCTGCATGTTGATGTCCATCAAATGTTACACCCCGCAAAGCCAAAAAAGCATGCCCTGCAATAAACTCTCGACTATCCGTACCAATACCCGAAATCAATGCTGGAACTTTACCCTGCACCCATTGACCATGGCTTGCTGCTGCCACTTCATCACCCGTCAAGCGCATGACATTTCTCCAAATTCCTTCATCGCCTTTAATGCTTGCGCTTTATCGCTCCACGGTAGTTTCTCACCTTGAGTGTCCATATATGATTCATGCCCTTTGCCCGCAATGACTAATACATCACCACAAGTTAGCGATGATACAGCCTGCGCAATGGCCTCTGCCCTATCATGAACAATATGTACTTTATCTTGTTGACTGCCTACGCCTTGCAACACATCCCTAACAATATCTTCTTGCTGCTCGCTACGTGGATTATCAGCGGTTAACCAACATTGATCTGCATAAGTCACTGCCACCTCACCCATGAGTGGACGTTTCCCTTTGTCTCTATCGCCACCGCAGCCAAACACCAACAACAGTTGTTCTTCAGTTAAATCACGTGCACTTTGTAAACACCGCTTCAAACCTTCTGCTGTATGCGCATAATCTATAAACACAGTCGCTTCATCATTTACGGGTTCAAGGCGACCCATGGGTGTACTGATTTGACCATCCCAAGCTGAAAATGATGACAAGGAAACATCAAATAACTCTTGCATCAGTAACACAACTGCTGCCAAGTTTTCTGCATGAAAATCTGCAACAGGCACATGGTTTAAACACACCCTTTCTTGTTGTGCCGAAAAACACACTGCTGTGTTTTCTCGTATCCAGCATATATCAGCATCGTGTTGACCATACCAATATACAGAGCCTTGCACCTTATCTAGGGCTTGATGAATTAACGGGTAGTCTGCATTGCATACTGCAACCCCCTGCTGTTCCACAATATTTTTTATAAAACTTGCCTTGCATGCCAAATACGCATCAAAACCGCCATGGTCTTCCAAGTGATCTTGACCTATAGTTGTCCAAATGCCTGCTGAAAATGGTAAGGCTGCAATACGCTCTTGCACAATACCATGGGATGAAACTTCCAATACCAAAGCCCCGATATTTTGCTGGCATGCCAAAGCATAAATACGATGTAAATTCATCAATGATGGCGTGGTATTACCCAAATCTGTGATGTCATCTTTGGACTTCATCCAACCCAATGTACCGCATGACCATGCCGAGCCAAAGTGTAGCTCTAAAACTTCACGCAACATCCAAGCTGTACTGGTTTTTCCATCTGTGCCTGTAATACCGATACATGGTACTTGTGCTGACTCTGTTGCAAACCAACGACGTAACATTTTTCCTGCCGCTGTCATGTCAGGCAAACAAGCACAAGCAACAGGCAGCAACTGTTTTTGCTTTCCAATCACAATAACAATGCTTGCACCCTGTGCTAAGGCTTGAGCAATCAAAGCATCTTTATCTTGCACACGAGGCATACACAAAAAAGCATCACCAGCTTGCAATTGACGTGTATCATCACAAATACGCGTCACCATTATATCTTGAGAATATACGCCCAAACCTGAAACCAAATCAGAAAGTAATTGCGGTTGAATATGGAGGTTTATGTCATTCACGAAGCCATACCTCCAATGCATCGCCAGCTTGTAAACCTTGCAATACAACAGGTTTACTCTTCACCACCCAGCCCTTACCGTGCAAACGTAATTGCACATCATTGGTCAAGGCAAAGCGTCGAACCTCGCGCAGCGACAAGCCATAAAGTGATTGTATATGCTCTGTCACAGTTGGTCGCTGCACGCTAGCCTTCATCACTTTCCAATCAGAAGAATTGTTATCCATTGTGGGAGCAATACCCAAGACAGGTAATGCCGCCGCTGCGATTTGTTTGAACACAGGGGCGGCCGTTGAACCGCCATAAATACTACTTTCAGGCTCATCCAAAACAACCACAATCACCAGTTCTGGTGCTTCTGCAGGCACTAAACCAGCAAATACTGCTGTAAATTTGTCTTTAGAGTAACCACCCTGCCCATTGGGTTTTTGTGCAGTTCCTGTTTTGCCTGCCACAGTATATCCCAAAGGCACTGCTTTTGTGCCAGTACCACCAGACTTGGTCACATCTGCCAACATGGATAATACATCATGTGCCACTTGCTCTGAAACCACGCGATGTCCTTTGACAGGCTTATTTTCTTGCACCAACTGTGGTGGGTAATATATACCACCATTAGCGAATACTGAAAATGCTGCCGCAAGTTGAATAGATGTCACAGCAACACCTTGCCCAAATGCAATATTTGCCGTTTCAACAGGCCCCCATTTCTGTACAGGAGGCAAAATACCCGCTGACTCACCACCCAAACCCACGCCTGTTTTATGATGAAACCCCACATCAGTGAGCATACGGTTCAAATCTTCCTTGCCGATGTCCAGTGCAAGTTTTGCAGCACCAATATTACTCGATACCACAAGTAGTTTGCGTAAATCAATCCAGCCCTCAGGGTGGTCGTCTTTAATGGTTTTATCGGCTACAGTAAACTTACCATTTTCACAATAAATCAAAGAGTCCATGGTATATTGACCCGTTGACAAAGCGGCTGCCACTGTAAATGGCTTAAGCACTGAACCAGGCTCAAACACATCGGTCACCACTCTGTTGCGCCAATCTTTGGGTCTATATTTACCAAACGAATTGGGATTAAATCCTGGCCAACTGGTCATTGCCAAGACATGCCCATTATGCGGATTCATAATCACAACTGAACCACCTTTGGCACCCGTCTTAGCTATGCCACTTGCCAATGCTGAGTAAGCAATGCTTTGCACACTCACATCAAGATTGAGCTTTAAAGGCTCACCCATCACAGGTTTTTTTAACCATGTGCTACCAGGTAAACTATAACCATTGGCAGCCCTGCGTAATTGCACCCGCCCAGGCTTACCAGACAACTTACTATTAAATGCTAGCTCCAAACCTTCTAAACCATGGTTATCCGTGCCTACAAAACCAACCAAATGTCCTGTTTCTGGTCCAAAGGGGTGGTATCTACGCCATTCTTTCTCAATGCGTACACCTGCCAAGCCTAATGCTTGCACCGCTTTAGCTATTTGTGGTGTCACACGTCTAGACAACCAAACAAAACCTTTTCGCTTACCAATACGCTGTTTTAGTTTGTGCAAAGGCATATCCAAAGCTTTGGCTAACGCAGGTAAATCTTCTGGTTTAATGTCCGAGGCAATGGCAGCAATGGATGGCATTTCTACACTTTCAGATAAAACCCTGCCTGCACGGTCAAGGATTGGACCACGCGGTGCATCCACATTATACTGGCGTATCCTCTGGTTATCAGCTTGCACTGATAAATCCGCAGCTTGTAACCATTGTAAATCTACGGCGCGAATCACCATTAAAGATAATCCCAAAATCACCAAACCAATGACCACATCAATACGGCGACGCTCAACAATTTGAGGCTCAATCATGCGCTTCTGTCTCATGGTCGAACCACCTGCATAGGTGTAGGTGCTTGCATGCCCAACTTTTCATGTGCCAACCTACGCAATGTATTCGGACGCATCAAACTTGCCATTTCCAATTTTAAATTTTGCACATCTTGCTGCACCAACTGTTGCTCTTGCCTGGCATGAGTGGTTTGCTGTGCAACTGCAACGCGCAAATGCGATAACCACACCTGTCCTGCAGACAAAACACCAATGAAAACAGCCAATAATGGTATCACCATCCCACGCCTTAACATGGCTCACCCACCTTTTCAGCAATGCGCAACATTGCAGAGCGACTGCGTGGATTCAGTTCCATTTCTTCTTCACTGGCACGCACAGGTTTTTTTTGCACCCAACGCATCGTAGGTTTAAAACCACACACACACATAGGAAACTGTGGTGGACATGTACAGCCGCGCACTTCTTTTTCAATCAAATCACGAATACGCCTATCTTCACCTGAGTGGAAAGATATAATCGCCAAACGTCCACCTGGTTTTAATAATTGGATGGCAGACTTCACTGCGGCATCAATTTGCCCCATTTCATCATTCACCCAAATACGTAAAGCCTGAAACGTTCGCGTTGCAGGGTGCGCCCCGCTATGACGCATTTTTTTCGGCGTTGCATGAAAACATACATTCTCAAGGTCTTTGGTTGTGTTCATTTTACCTTGATGCAAAGCTTCTAAGATCGCACGAGCAATACGACCAGCGAATCTTTCGCCGCCATATTCACGGATAATACGCACAAGTTCAGATTCTGATACCCGCTCTAACTTATATGCAAGTGACTCGCCCGATGCATTATCCATTCGCATATCCAACGGGCCATCTTTCATAAAAGAAAAGCCGCGTTCGGCATGGTCAAGCTGCGGTGATGACACGCCCAAATCAAAACCTATGCCACTAACATCGTCCCAACCTTGCGCACGCACAGCGTCTTCCAAACCTGCAAAATCGGTATAAAACATATGAAACCTTGTGTCTTGTACAGCCAAGGCTTGCCCTACAACAACAGCCTCAGGGTCTCTGTCCAAACCCAAGACTTCACCTTGGGCAGAAAGTTTATTCAATAAAAGTTGTGTGTGCCCACCGCGCCCAAACGTTGCATCAACGTAACGGCCATCCTTATCCGCACACAAACCTTCAATATATGGCTCCGCCAATACTGAAATATGCGCTGACGTAGCCATCAGAAATCCAAGTCCATATCTTGAAGTAATGACAATGATGAAGCGAGCTGCGCTTCCCATGCGCTCACATCCCATATTTCAAATGTATCCAATGAGCCTACAAAAACAGTACCTTTGCTAATATTTGCATAATCGCGAAGGTTTTGTGGAATCAATACACGACCTTGTTTATCAGGCGCGTATTCTTGCGCCGAACTTACCACAGTGCGCTTAAATGCAATGACCGCACGGTCATTGCTTGACCTTGCTAAAACTTTGGTGAGCAAACGTTTCCATTCACGCTGTGGATAAGCACGGAGGCAAGGTGCATAGGGGTCTCGGGTAACAACAATAGAAGGGTCATCATAGTTTTTAAGCAGCACTTCACGAAAAGACGCGGGGATGTTCACGCGCCCTTTATCATCCATGTTATTGGTATATTCACCTTGAAACATACGCTACCACTTAACCTCATTTAGCCCAGGCGCTCAAAATAAGCTACCCACTTTTACCCACTAACCGCCAATATCGACCACAAAATACCCCTTGTCAACCACAATAAACCTTATGCTACCCATACTGTGACATTTACCACACACTAAAAAGCATTGTCAGACACACAGAGAACATCTACATTGCGTCTATGAAAATTTTGATTGTTGAAGATGAAGTTCAAGTTGCCCAAGTATTACAAAAAGGTCTGCGTGAAGAAGGTCACGCTGTTGATATATCTCATGATGGAGAAGACG
>JALWRX010000032.1 GCA_027080505.1 Ghiorsea sp. | reverse complement strand
CCTTAGTAGTTTACTGCTAAGGGTTTGGTCTTTTTCGCGTTTTAGTTTGAGATTGAAAGAAAGATAAGATTTATAAGAAACATTGAGGTCAACACATGGGCAAACAAGCTATTGTTAAACGTATCCGCAAGAATTTTGGTAAAATTGATTCGGTTACACAGATGCCAAATATGCTGCAACTGCAATTGAGTTCATACAGTGAGTTCGTTGGTGTAGGGCAGGGTTCAACAGATATTGCAGGTTCGCGTTTAGCAACTGTATTTGCGTCAGTATTTCCAATTCGTGACTATTCTGGTGGTGCAGAGCTTCATTTTGAAGGGCTTGAATATATGGCACCCCGCTACGACCTTGAAGAATGTATTCGCCGTGATATTACTTTTGCTTTGCCAGTGAAAGTGAAGCTCCGCCTTAAGGTGTTTGAGCAAGATGGCAGCAAAGGCAAGAAAAGAAAATTAAAAGAAGTGCGTGACCAGACTGTATACATGGGTGAAATTCCTTTGATGACAGATCATGGCTCGTTTGTTATTAACGGTACTGAACGTGCCATTGTATCGCAAATGCACAGGTCTCCTGGCGTATTCTTTGACCATGATCGTGGCAAAACCCACGCTTCAGGTAAATTACTATTTAAATCCCGTATTATTCCCTACCGTGGTTCTTGGCTAGACTTTGAATTTGATGCTAAAGACAAGTTATATTTCCGCATTGATTTACGTCGCAAAATGACAGCGGGTATCTTGTTAAAAGCTTTGGGCTTAAGTACACAAGAGATTTTGGATCATTTTTATAAGCGTCGCACATATAAAATCACTAAAGATGGGTATCAAGTGAAGTTTGATGCTGATTTGTTTTTGGGAAGTCGTGCTGTTCGTGATATTGAGATTAATGGCAAACGCATTGTTGCTGAAGGTAAAAAAATTAACCGTGTAGCGATTAAAAAGTTAACTGAAGCTGGTGTAGAATGGTTGGATGTACCTGAAGAAAATGTGTTAGGCGAAGTAACTGCTCAACCCATCATGTTGGCTGGTGATGAAATGCTGATGGATGCAAACCATGAGCTAACTGAAGAATCATTGGCAGCACTGCGTACAGCAGGTGTTGAAACTTTTGAATGTTTATTTATTGATGCTTTCCATCGTGGTCCATGGTTGGCGGATACCTTGCGTATGGATATGGTGCAATCCAAAGAAGAAGCGCAAGTTGAAATCTATCGTATGATGCGCCCTGGTGAGCCGCCAACCGTAGAAACTGCAAAAGCATTGTTTGAATCGATGTTCTTTGATAAGTCACGTTATGACTTATCACGTGTCGGGCGGATGAAGTTGAACAGCCGCTTGAATATTTCGGATGCCGATGTGCCTTTGGATCAAGGCACGCTGCGTGTTGAAGATATTTTGTTGTCTGTAGATACATTATTGAAACTGCGTGATGGTATTGGTGAAGTGGATGATATTGACCACTTGGGTAATCGCCGTCTTCGCTCTGTTGGTGAGCTTTTAGAAAACCAAATTCGTATTGGTTTAATTCGTATGGAACGTGCGATTCGCGATCGTTTGAGTACGGCTGAAATTGCAGAAATGATGCCTTCTGACTTGGTGAACTCTAAGCCGTTGATTGCATCGGTGCGTGAGTTCTTTGGTTCATCACAATTATCGCAATTTATGGATCAAACCAATCCGTTGTCAGAAGTCACACACAAGCGTCGTTTATCGGCACTTGGCCCTGGTGGTTTGTCTCGTGATCGTGCTGGTTTTGAAGTGCGTGACGTGCATCCAACGCATTATGGTCGCCTATGTCCAATTGAGACACCTGAGGGTCCAAACATTGGTTTGATTAACTCATTGTCTTCGTTTGCTAAAGTGAATGATTTTGGTTTTATTGAAACACCATATCGTAAAGTTAAAAATGGTAGTGTAACTCGTGAAGTTGTGTATTTATCAGCCATTGATGAAGCAGGACTTATCATTGCCCAAGCCAATGCTAAAGTGAATGATAAAGGTGAGTTTGACGCTGCTTTTGTTCAGTGTAGGCAAGACGGTGAGTTCCTTATGGTACCACCTGAAGAAATTGATTACATGGATGTATCACCATCACAAGTGGTGTCAGTGTCCGCTGGTTTGATTCCTTTCCTTGAGCACGATGATGCGAACAGGGCATTGATGGGTTCAAACATGCAACGTCAAGCTGTGCCTTTGGTGCGTGCTGAGAAACCACTTGTGGGTACAGGCATGGAAGCTGAAGTAGCACGTGACTCTGGTGTATCTGCCGTAGCGCGCCGTGGTGGCGTGGTTGAACGCGTTGACTCTTCTCGTATTGTCGTTCGTGTGCATGATGATGAGCAGGTTGAAGGTGAACCTGGTATTGATGTGTACCGCTTGTTTAAATATCGTAGGTCAAACCAAAATACATGCTTTAACCAGCGTCCAATTGTGAAAGTCAATGATGTGATTGCTAAAGGTGATATTATTGCTGATGGTCCATCAACGGATAGGGGTGAGTTGGCACTGGGTCGCAATGTGCAAGTGGCATTGATGCCTTGGCGTGGCTATAACTTTGAAGATGCGATTGTGATTTCTGAGAAGTTGGTCAAAGATGATGTTTATACATCCATTCATATTGAAGAGCTGACATGTACAGCACGTCAAACCAAACTAGGTGATGAAGAAATTACAAGTGATATTCCGAATGTGAGTGAAGATGCACTTCGACACTTGGATGAATCAGGGATTGCTTATGTGGGTGCAGAAGTAAAACCAGGTGATATTTTGGTGGGTAAAATCACACCAAAAGGTGAAAGCCAATTATCACCAGAAGAAAAATTACTGCGTGCCATTTTTGGTGAAAAAGCATCTGATGTTAGAGATTCATCGTTGCGTGTTAAACCTGGTGATGAAGGTGTTGTGATTGACGTGCAGGTGTTTACTCGCCGTGGCGATGAAAAGAATGACCGTGCAAAATCCATTGAAGAAGCTTCAGTTGAGCAGCTTTATACAGACAAAGAAGATGAACGTCGCACTTTAGAAGAAAACGTGCGTTCTCGTTTGCAAGCATTGCTAGCAGGTAAAAAAGCTGTAACAGTCAAAGGTTTGAACAAAGGAGATAAAATTCCTGATGATCATCTAGCTTCATTGACAGTGAAAGATTTGTCTACGCTTTCAGTCGATGATGATGACATCAATACTCAAGTTGCATCTATTTTGAGCAATATGGATGCTGAACGTGAGCGTTTAGAAACACGTTTTGAAGAGAAGGTTGCCAAAGTTCGTGAAGGTTCTGAATTGAAACCTGGAGAGCTAATGGTTGTGAAAGTGTTTGTAGCTGTAAAACGTAAACTGCAACCTGGTGATAAAATGGCAGGTCGTCATGGTAACAAAGGTGTGATTTCGGTGATTGTACCTGAAGAAGATATGCCTTATGCAGCCGATGGTCATGCTGTTGATGTTTGCTTAAACCCATTGGGTGTACCATCACGGATGAATATCGGTCAGATTTTCGAAGTGCATATGGGGCATGCAGCTAAAGAATTGGGTAGGCGTTTGGATGAAATGGTAAGAGCAGAAGTTGCCGTTGAAGAGCAGCGTGAATTCTTACTTGAGATTTATGAAGGCGATAAAAAAGCCTGTGCATCCATTAAGAAAATGGGAGCTAAAGATATCGAAGGCCTAGTTGAAACATTGAAAGATGGTGTGCCGATTGCAACGCCAGTTTTTGATGGTGCCAAAGAAGCTGACATTGACAATATGTTGAACTTGGCAGAAGTGGAAACTGAAGGTCAGATGATTCTTTATGATGGCTATACTGGTGAAGCTTTTGATAGACCCGTGACAGTGGGTCAAATGTATATCTTGAAGCTACACCACTTGGTAGATGAGAAAATTCACGCACGTTCGACAGGCCCTTACTCATTGGTTACACAACAGCCTTTGGGTGGTAAAGCGCAGTTTGGTGGTCAGCGTTTTGGTGAGATGGAAGTGTGGGCATTGGAAGCATATGGTGCATCTTACACGCTACAAGAAATGTTGACGGTGAAAGCCGATGACGTACAAGGCCGTACGAAGATGTATGAGTCTATTGTTCGTGGTGAAATGACATTTGAAGCTGGTATTCCTGAATCATTTAATGTGATGGTTAAAGAGATGAATGCTTTGGGTATTGATATGTCTATGGTGAAAAAATCTAGTGAAGGCGAAGGAGAATAATCATGCAAGAATTATTTAAATTATTCCAAAAACCAAGTCGTGTTGAAGACTTTGATGGCCTTCGTGTTGGTTTAGCCAGTCCTGAGAAAATTCGTTCATGGTCGTATGGTGAGGTTAAAAAACCTGAAACCATTAACTACCGTACATTCAAACCAGAGCGTGATGGTTTGTTTTGTGCCAAAATCTTTGGTCCGATTAAAGATTACGAGTGCTTGTGTGGTAAATACAAACGTTTGAAGCACCGCGGTGTGGTGTGTGAAAAATGTTCAGTTGAAGTGATTCAATCCAAAGTTCGTCGTGAGCGTATGGCGCATATTGATTTGGCTGCACCTGTGGCACATATCTGGTTTATGAAATCATTGCCATCGCGTATTGGTTTATTGCTCGATAAAACCTTGAAAGAGCTTGAGCGCATTTTGTATTTTGAATCGTATGTGGTGCTTGATCCTGGGCTAACAAGCCTTGATCAATACCAATTGCTTTCAGAAGAAGAATATATTGAAGCTTTTGAAGAATATGGTGAAGAATTCCGTGCTGCTATGGGTGGTGAAGCTTTGCGTGAAATGTTGAAAAACATTGACCTTGAAGAGGAACGTCAATCTTTGCGTGCACAAATTGCAGCGACCAAAGCGGTAACCAAATTAACCAAATTAACCAAACGATTGCAAACCATTGAAGCTATGATTGGTTCAGGTAATCGCCCAGAATGGATGATTATGGAAGTGATTCCTGTGCTTCCGCCAGAAATTCGTCCATTGGTTCCTTTGGATGGTGGACGCTTTGCAACTTCTGATTTAAATGATTTGTATCGTCGTGTGATTAATCGTAACAACCGTTTGAAACGTTTGTTGGAGTTGAATGCACCAGAAATTATTACACGCAATGAAAAACGCATGTTGCAAGAGTCTGTGGATGCCTTGTTTGATAATGCGCGTCGTTCTAAGCCGATTGCAGGTAATAACCGTCGCCCATTGAAATCATTGTCTGATGTGATTAAAGGTAAACAAGGTCGTTTCCGTCAAAACTTATTGGGTAAACGTGTGGATTACTCAGGTCGTTCGGTAATTGTGGTTGGCCCTGAATTGAAATTACATCAATGTGGCTTGCCGAAGAAAATGGCATTGGAATTGTTTAAGCCCTTTATTTATCACAAGCTTGAACTGCGTGAGTTGGCATCCACCATCAAACAAGCACGCAAGCTTGTGGAGCAAGGTATTCCTGAAGTTTGGGATATTTTGGCAGAAGTCATTCACGAACATCCTGTGATGCTAAACCGTGCACCAACACTGCATAGGTTGGGTATCCAAGCATTTGAACCGATTTTGATTGAAGGTAAAGCCATTCAATTGCATCCGCTTGTTTGTACGGCATTCAATGCGGACTTTGACGGTGACCAAATGGCTGTGCATGTACCGCTTTCTACGGAAGCACAAATGGAAGCTCGTGCGTTGATGATGGCATCCAACAATGTGTTGTCACCAGCTACAGGTAAACCTGTGATTGTACCTACGCAAGATATGGTACTTGGTGTGTATTATTTAACGCGTGAACGTCCTTTTGAAAAAGGTGAGGGTGCTGTCTTTACTTCACCTGATGAAGTACAACGTGCTTATGATGCTGGCTCTGTACATATTCATACACGTATTACATGTCGTATTCGTGGTGTTCGTGAGGAAACCACAGTAGGCCGTGCTATTCTTTCGACGATTTTGCCAGAAGAGCTACCTTTTTCTAGTATCAACCGTGTGTTGGGCAAGAAAGAGTTGGCAAACCTTATCGAGCAATGTTTTGTGGCTGCAGGCAATAAAGCAACAGTATTGTTAGCAGACCGTTTGAAACATTTGGGCTATACATTTGCCACACGCTCTGGTGCATCTTTCTGTCTTGGTGATGTGATTATTCCCGAGAATAAAGCGACCATGGTTGAAGCAACAGAGAAAGAAGTGCAAGATGTACAACAACAGTATCGTGATGGTTTGATTACGGCTGGTGAGCGTTACAATAAGGTGATTGACTTGTGGACCAACACCACTGAAAAAGTGGCACGTGCGATGATGGATAACCTGCAAACTGAGCAAGTAACATCTCCAGATGGTAAGAAAACAGAATCCATGACCACGTTTAACTCAGTCTATATGATGGCTGATTCGGGTGCTCGTGGTTCGGCACAACAAATTCGTCAGTTGGCGGGTATGCGTGGTTTGATGGCAAAACCAGATGGCTCGATTATTGAGACACCGATTACGGCAAACTTCCGTGAAGGTTTGACAGTATTACAATACTTCATCTCTACCCATGGTGCACGTAAAGGTCTTGCAGATACAGCATTGAAAACCGCAAACTCTGGTTATTTAACACGTCGTCTTGTTGATGTGGCGCAAGATTCTGTGATTCGTGAACAAGATTGTGGCACAGCCACAGGCATCACCATTTCAGACTTGGTTGATGGTGGTGAAGTCATTGAAACCATGTCTGAGCGCGTACTTGGCCGTGTATTGCTTGAAGCAGCCGTTGATCCATTGTCTGGTGTAGAAATTGCACCAGCAGGAACCATGATAAATGAAGACTTGGTTGAGAAAATCGAAGCTTCAAACATTGAATCATTGCGCATTCGTTCTGTGCTTACTTGCGAAGCAGATGAAGGTGTTTGTGCAACATGTTACGGTCGTGACCTTGGTCATGGCACACCTGTAAGTATGGGTGAGGCTGTGGGTGTGATTGCTGCACAATCCATTGGTGAGCCAGGCACACAGTTGACCATGCGTACTTTCCACGTGGGTGGTACGGCATCACGTTC
>JALWRX010000031.1 GCA_027080505.1 Ghiorsea sp. | reverse complement strand
TAAGTGTGCCTGTTTTATCCACGACCACCGTGTTTACCTTTTCCATAATTTCCAAGGCTTCTGCATTCTTAATCAATACACCCGCGGTTGCGCCACGACCTGTACCCACCATGATAGAAATTGGCGTTGCCAAACCCAATGCACAAGGACAAGCGATAATCAGCACTGCAACTGCATTAATCATCGCATGAGCAAGCTTGGGCTCAGGACCAACAAAATACCAAACCGCAAAGGCAAGTGCCGCAACCAAAATGACAATAGGCACAAAATATCCAGCAACGGTATCCGCCATTTTTTGAATTGGTGCGCGAGAGCGCTGGGCATCAGCGACCATGTTTACAATTTGTGAAAGCAAAGTATATGCTCCCACTTTCTCAGCTTTCATCAGCAATGAGCCATTGCCATTCACCGTTGCTCCAATCAGTTTTTCACCTGCAAACTTTTCAATGGGTACAGGTTCACCTGTCACCATGGACTCATCTACCAAACTTTCACCTTCGGTCACCACGCCATCCACGGGCACTTTCTCACCAGGACGAACCCGCAACACATCACCTGCTTGCACATCTTCCATAGGTACATCTACTTCAGTACCATCATCTTTCACCAAGCGCGCTGTTTTGGGCGCCATGCCAAGCAACAATTTAATGGCTTCATTGGTACGTGAACGGGCTCGTAGTTCCAACACCTGACCCAGCAAGACCAAGGTTGTAATCACGGCTGCTGCTTCAAAATACACATCAACCAATCCATCTTCCATCTGCATGATGGGTGGAAACAATGAAGGCATAAACAACGCCACAATACTGTACAACCAAGCAACGCCTACTCCCAAACCAATCAGGGTAAACATATTCAAATTCCAAGTGCGAATCGATGCTGCAAAACGAACAAAGAATGGCCAACCACCCCAAAGCACCACTGGTGTTGCCAGCACAAATTCAATCCACTGCACCGTGCTCATGTGCAAGCCAGATGGCAGCCAAGACGGTGCCAAATCAGCCACCATAGCCAAAATAAATACAGGAATAGACAACACTGCGCTCACCTTAAAGCGGCGACTCATATCATTTAGCTCTGTATTATCATCCTCTGCCGAAACTGTACGCGGCTCTAGAGCCATACCACATTTTGGACATGCTCCTGGTTCATCACGCACAATTTCAGGGTGCATGGGACAAACATATTCTGTCTTTTCACTGCTAATTGGTGCACCCATTGGCTCTAATGCCATACCACATTTCGGGCATGCACCCGGTTCATCGCTTATAATTTCAGGGTGCATAGGACAAGTATATTGACCCCCACTGACTTGTGCTGCTTTGGGTGACTCTTGATGCTCACAATCATCATGTTTGCCCACATAGTCTTCAGGTGTTGCATTAAACTTGGCTAAACATTTTTCACTACAAAACCGATAACTTTTATCCGCATGACTCGCACGATGTGTAGATTCAGGTTTCACAAACATATGGCAAACTGGGTCTACTGTGTATTGTTCAGGGCTTTCTTCAAACTTATGCTGGCATTTTTCACTACAGAAATGCCATAACTTCTCATGGTATTCGACTTGGTGCGTTGATGTTTCTTTCACTTCCATTCCACATACTGGGTCTTGTTTCATAACACGCCTCCTACCTTACTTATCTTATCAACTACAAACTACGCCATGCTTGTTTTTGTTCTCACTTTAAATACATCCTCTACAGGTAAAATTGCAACCAACCCATCTCCCGACTCACCTGTATGTGCGGCATCCATCAAACATCTTGCAATGTCTTTTGCTTCACTGTCTTCACAAAAAATCTCAACCCGTGCATGTTTGCACATTAAATCGGGCTGATAAAAATTATGGTACTCTCCATAACCTTGTACTTGTGTAATGCTCACACCTTTTACTCCCTGCCTAAGCAAAGCTTTTTCTACACCTTCCAACGCACTACATCTCAAAATTGCTGTCACTTTTCTATATTTCATCACAACCTCCTATCTCTTTGTTGGTGGTTTGTTGCAACACGCCCCTTCAGGCTCTGCTAGGTTGTTCAAGGCATTCTCTTCCATGTCATAGACCCAACTCCACTTCCATTTATCCAACCATGAAGTACGCAGTGCTACACCTGCATCCTTTAATGTTTGTACAAGCAAACGTGCACATGTTTCCAAAAGGTTATAGGTCACCTTGATGTGTATCCCTTGTATCTCAACTGCACGAACACCCATCAAACCTAAAAGCATAGTGCGCACACTTTGTTGCTCTGCTGCAGGTAAAGGCTTAACAACATGAAAAACCCTGCTTTTAAGCATGACTTTTCTTGTTGGTTTCAAATAAAGGCGTGGTCTAGCCAAAAAGCTTTGTTGGCATTGCGTTGAACAAAACCAATACTCAATACCATGGTGTTGACTAGAATATTGATTTGAACTGACTTGCATTTCACATACAGGACACTGTTTTATTTTCATATCAACCTCCTTTATGGCTAGACCACCACACTTTTTATGCCACTGTAAACTGCCCCATCATACCTGCATCTTCATGCTCCAAGATATGGCAGTGATACATATAAGGCGCACCCGCAACTGTCGCTTGTGAATATTGAACAATGGCTTCTACCCGGGAATTAGCAGGTAAATATACCGTATCTTTTAAACCCGTTTCATAAGCACGAGGCGCACCACCATCGCGTGTAAGCAGTTGGAAAAAAGCACCATGAATATGGAAGTTGTGATCCATATTGGATGTGTTTTGAATATCCAAAATTTCAATGTCATTCAACACCATGGTTTCATCGATACGGTTAATATCCATTTGTTTGTTATTAATATACACATTGCCTTGCCCCATGGACAACACAAACGGGCGTGTGCGTACAGCTTGATTGCGTAACAAAGGTACAAGGGTTGTTGTTAAAGTAGCTGGTGTCGTCGTCGCAGCAATAGTGCTTGCCACTACATTTGCTTTAAACAAACTAATGCCTGAACTTACATCCTGAAACAAAATGGCTTGCCCTTGTAATGCAGTGAAATCAACGACGATTTCAGCACGTTCACCTGGGCTCATGGTAATACTTGTCAAACTTATAGGTGCGAGTAACAAACCTTGCTCCGTAGCAATTTGTTTGAATGTAATACCACCACCAAACTGGAATGTATAAATTCGCGAATTAGAACCATTAAGCAGACGAAAGCGTACTTCTTTAGCAGGTACATCAAGCACAGGGTCAATCACACCGTTCACCAACATGGTTAACCCTTTTTTACCCTGAATAACCTCCATTTGGCTTGCGCTGTAAGCAAATGTGCCATCTGCATTCATGTCACGGTCTTGCACAATCACTGGGAAGTCATCCACGGCATAGGTTTTGGGTAAATCGAGCGACCCAAGCCCTACAGTTTCCGCATCATCCACAATCATCATGCCTGCCAAACCAGCATACACTTGTGATGCTGTAGTGCCATGTGGGTGTGGATGATACCAGTTGGTTGAAGCACGTTGATTCACTGTATAGGCAGCATTCCACGTTGTATTGGGTGCAATGGGTTGATGTGGGCCACCATCCATATCTGAAGGAGGACGCATGCCATGCCAATGTAAGGTAGTTTCTTGCCCAATTTGATTGGTCACATTCAAATTAAGCGCATCGCCTTGGCTCACCCTTAATGTGGGTGCTAAAAAGTTACCATTGATACCCATGGTATTGGTCACACCTTGACCAGTAAACGTCTTGGTGCCTGTTTGCATCGTTAAATCAAATACTTTATTCGCAGCAGCACCTGCCGTACCCACCATTTCAGGTGGTGTGAAGAATGGACGTGTAAACACACCCGTATTCAACGAAGGTTGCAAGCTTACGCCACCACCACCCATACCACCACCACCACACGATGTAACTGCCAAGCCTGCTAAACCTGCCCCACTCGTCTTCAAAAATGCTCTTCTATCCATACTATTTCACCTCTGTGTAATAGACGCTGGCTTTGTGTTTTTTGCCATCTGCTGTTTTGAATAAAATCATGATGCCATGTTTGCCTGCATGACCAAGATCGTAACCTGCCATATACCAATCGCCCATTTTCATAAGCATTTTGGATTCCGATGAGTTGTTGGGATGAAAGACTTTTGAATTAATCAAAACATCTGTGAGTGCTTTGCCATCTTGCTCAACTTTCACCATCAAGTTATGCGAACCACCATGCCCCATACCATCTTTGGCTGGCATGATATGGAAACTAACTGTGTAACCATCCACTTCTTTTTTCTCTAAAAACATACCCGATGCCATATCCATCTTTTGATGTTCATGTTTCATGCCATCAGGCGCCATGTGTTGAGCATGCTGTTTCATCTCATGTCCACTCATATCATGACCTTCATTGGCGTGTACAACTTGTACAGATGCCAATGTCATCATACCTACAATCATTGCTGTTTTTTTCATCTTTATCTCCTTAGCGATTTAATGTTTATGCTCTAATATGCTGCCAGATTCAGGGTTCATATCATGTTCCCAGCCACTACCATCATGAAACATGGCACAGCCACTTAAACTGACCACGACCCCTAACACCAAAATCAACTTACTCATGGCTCATACCATCCATAGCCATGCCCTCTTCATCATCAGAGGAATCCATCATGCCGTGCATAGGCATACCTTCATGCATACCCATACCTTCATCATCACTGAATACTTTTTTCAACATGCAGCCATTGAGTGTAAGCAAGCCAACCACCAGTGTTGCCATCATCAATTTTGCCATTGTATGTTTAGAATTTTTCATGTTTCTTCTCCTTGTTTTATGTGTTTTTCTTTCCATTGTAAGACCAAGCCGTAAATCACGGGCAAGACCAATAAACTTAAAATCGTAGCAGTGAACATGCCGCCAATCATGGGTGCTGCAATCCGTTGCATCACGTCTGAACCTGTACCGCTGCCCCACATGATGGGAACCAAACCAGCGATAATCGCCGTAGCCGTCATGGCAATAGGGCGTACCCGCTGTGTCGTGCCTGATGACACTGCATGTTTGATGTCGCTTTCAGATAAAGCACCACCTTTTTCAGCGCGAAGTTTGGCAACGGATTGGTCGATAAAGGTCATCACCAACACACCAATTTCTGCAGAGACCCCCGCCAAGGCGATAAATCCAACCGCCACTGCCACACTCATATTGTACCCCAAGAACCACACCAGCCAGAAGCCACCCACCAGCGCAAAAGGAATGGATAACATCACTACAGCAGGGGCTAAGAAGTTGCGGAAGTTAAAATACAACAACAAGAAAATGGTGAGTAGCGTAATGGGAACCACCACTTTAAGGCGAGCATTGGCACGCTCCATATACTCAAACTGCCCTGACCAAACCAGGGCATAACCTGCGGGTATATTCACTTGCTCTGCCACCATCTTTTTGGCTTCAGCCACATAACCACCAATATCTGAGGTGGTAATATCCACATAAATCCATGCATTGGGTGTCGCATTTTCTGTTTTGACCACAGGGGCACCACGTCTAAGCTTCAACTCAGTAACCAAAGACAACGGGATTTGCGCACCTGTTGGTGTAGAAATCAACACACGTTTCAGTTCTTGCATATTATCCCTAAGCTCTCGTGGGTAACGGATGTTAATGGGATAACGTTCAAGCCCTTCCACCGTTTCACTCACATTCATGCCACCAATCGCCGATTGAATCACATCTTGAATATCACCAACAGTAAGCCCGTATCGTGCAGCTTCTTCACGGTTAATGTCGAAATCTAGGTAATAACCACCCGCAGCTTTATCGGCAAAAGCAGACAACGTATCAGGATGATTTTTGAGTACATTCTCAATATCACCTGCCACTTTTTCCAATACATTCAAATCAGCCCCTGACACTTTAATGCCAATCGGTGTTTTGATGCCCGTAGATAACATATCAATGCGCGTTTTAATCGGATACGTCCACGCATTGGCAACACCTGGGAATTTGATGGCTGCATCAAACTCACTCATCAGTTCTTTGGTGGTTTTATTTGGGTCTGGCCACTCATCTTTAGGTTTAAGACGAATGGTAGTTTCAATCATCGAAAGTGGTGCTGGGTCGGTTGCTGTTTCAGCACGACCAACTTTACCAAATACATGATGCACCTCAGGAAATGTGGCAAGGATTTTGTCCGTCTGCTGCAATAATTCCTTGGCCTTGGTAATGGAAATACCTGGATATGTGGTCGGCATATACAAGATGTCACCTTCATCCAATGGTGGCATAAATTCTGAGCCAGTTTTCATTACAGGATAAGCCGTAACAGCAAGTATAAGCAATGCCATCACCAGTGTTGCACCGCGCCATTGCATCGCTAGCAATAACACTGGTTTATGCAGTTTTTTCAAATGCACATTCAACCAGTTGTGTTCTTCACTTGGAATTTTGCCGCGAATCAACAAACCCATGAGTACAGGCACTAATGTCACCGCTAAAATGGCAGCCGCAGCCATGGCATAAGTTTTAGTAAAGGCTAAAGGTGCAAACAAACGACCTTCTTGGGCTTGTAGGGTGAACACAGGTAAAAAAGACACTGTAATAATCAATAATGAGAAAAACAGCGCAGGCCCCACTTCTTTGGATGCCGTAAGCACCGCATTCCATCGTTCAGTAGCCGTCAGCTCAGCATTGTCATCCCGAACGTAGTTGAGGGATCTTTCAGATTTCTCCACTTCGGTCGAAATGACATTGTGTTTTTCCGCTTCTGCTCGCTCAAGATGTTTATGTGCATTTTCAATCATCACAATCGCACCATCAATCATGGCACCAATAGCAATAGCAATACCACCCAAACTCATGATGTTTGCCGATAAACCCTGCCAACTCATGATAAGAAACGCCATCAGAATGCCGATGGGTAAACTGATAATCGCCACCAATGCTGAGCGCACATGCATCAAAAAGATTAAACAAATAATGGCAACCACAATGGATTCTTCAATCAGCTTCTCTTTGAGGTTATCCACGGCACGTTCAATCAAATCGCCCCTATCATACACAGGCACAATTTCCACACCTTCAGGTAAACCTGCTTTAAGCTGCTCAAGCTTTTCCCGCACACGTTCAATCGTTGCCAAAGCATTTTCACCAAAGCGCATGATGATGATACCACCAGCAACCTCACCTTCACCATTAAGCTCAGCCAAACCACGGCGAAGTTCGGGGCCAAGGTGAATGTTTGCCAGTTGTTTAAGGAAAATCGGTGTGCCATTATCATCCACACCTACAGGAATGGTTTCCAAGTCTTGAATCGACTTGATATAGCCCAAACCGCGCACCATGTATTCGGTTTCACCCATTTCCACCAAACGTCCACCCACATCATTATTCGAGCGTTGAATCGCATGTTTAATTTTAGCCAACGAGATATTGTAAGCCCGCAATGCTTCAGGGTTTAGTTCAACTTGGTATTGCTTAACATAACCCCCAATGGATGCTACCTCCGACACGCCCTTTACGGTTTGTAAGGGATAACGCAGATACCAATCCTGGATAGAACGAAGCTGCGATAAATCATGATTGCCCGACTTATCCACCAAAGCATATTCATACACCCAGCCCACACCTGTGGCATCTGGGCCAAGTTTGGGCGAAACACTGGCTGGCAATCTATCTGCTGCATAATTGAGGTATTCCAACACACGCGTTCGCGCCCAATACATATCCGTACCATCTTCAAAGATGACATAGACCATAGAAAAACCAAAAAAGGAATAACCCCGCACCACTTTGGTATTGGGAACAGACAACATCGCTGTCGTTAATGGATAAGTGACTTGATCTTCCACCACTTGTGGGGCTTGCCCTTCAAAATCTGTGAACACAATGACTTGCACATCAGATAAGTCTGGTATGGCATCCAGTGGCGTGTTCTTCATGGCTTGAAACCCTGCAAATGTAAGCAGTAACATTGCAATCAAAACCAAGAATCGGTTTTTAATGGATGCTTCAATCAGCGTACGAATCATGGTTATTTACCCTCCATGCTCATATCATCCATCTGCATATCCATGCCTTGACCACCCATGTCCATATCATCCATTTGCATGGTCGAATCTTGATTTGGGTTCACATCATTAGAGCCTTGTACATCAAGGCTTTCCATCATTTTTGCCGTAGCTTCTTTAAGCTTAGATTCTGAATCAATCAAGAATTGGCCCGAAGTCACAACCTTTTCTCCAGCCTGCAAACCATGCACCACTTGTACCAAACCATCTGCTTCTACACCAAGCGTAACCTTACGTGGTTCAAACTTACCTGCTTCACGTTGTACAAATACTTGGTTTTGTTCACCGGTGCGAATAATGGCTTCTAAGGGTACAACCACAGCATTGAACTGTTTACTGGCTTTCACAACCACATTGGCAAACATTTCAGGTTTTAAAGCCAATTCTGGGTTATCAAACTCAAGCCTCACTTTAAGTGTACGGGTTTTGGCTTCCAAATAGGGGTAAATAAAGGTGACCTTGCCCGTAAATACACGCCCAGGAATACCTGCAACTTGCATACTTGCTTCATCACCAACCTGTACCCAAGGCATATCATCTTCATACAAATCAACAATCACCCAAACCCTTGATAAATCTGCAATTTTATACAATTCGGTATTGGGAGTAATGCGCTGTCCATCACGCGCACCAATATTCATCACAATACCATCAAAAGGTGAGTGAATATGTAATCCTTTCATCACCTTACGTGTTTTATTGAGCTGTTTGATTTGATGTTCTGGCACATCCAATAGCTGCAAACGCTCACGCGCTGAATCAAGCAGACTTACCGCACCATCACGTACATCTTTAAAGGGGCTATTCTTTAATGCCTCAGCATTATTCAATGCCAACAAGTATTCCTCTTGGGTTGCCACCAATTGCGGGGAATAAATCGACATCAACATCGTATCTTTACGTACATGTTCGCCCGTTTCATCGACAAACATCTCTTCCACCCAGCCGTTATATTTAGGGTGCAATAATGCCACGCGCTCTTCATCATAAGTCACCCGACCAATGGTTCGAATATGACGCGATAAATCTTGCTGCTTAGCCATAGTGGTACGCACAGCCATGTTTTGTTCTACCGTACCATCTATCGTTACCGTGCCTACAGGTGATCCACTGCTGCTACCACCATCGGCAAACACAGGGATATAGTCCATGCCCATCTCATCTTTAGCAGGTACAGGCGAAGTAATCGCAGGGTTCATTGGATTGCGATAAAACAATACTTTTTTCTCCGCTGGTTTATCCGCTTCCGCATAAACAGGAATGTAATCCATACCCATTTCATCTTTGGCGGGTGCGGGTGAGGTAATCGCAGGATTCATCGGATTGCGGTAAAATAATACCTTTTTACTATCTTCAGATGCTTGTTGCTGCCTTAAATCAGATGATGAAGGCGCAAGCATATAACCTGCACCCAACCCAAGCAGTAACATGACACCTGCAACTGTTATCGTTTGTTTATTCATGATGATTCTCCAGGCCTGTGTTCACTGATTTTTCTTGGCTGTGCTGCGTCACACCGTGGATACTCTTACCCACAGCCGCGTCTAAACGTGCTAAACTTTGTTTGGCTTGTGCCAATACTTTCCAATATTGTGTTTCATAGTTGTAGAGGGTGATTTGCGTGCGAACGAGGTTTAAAAAATCCACTTTATTCACTTGGTATGCCGCAAGCATAGATGCCACGGTTTGCCTAGCTTGAGGAATAATGCCTTGTTTAAATAATGATGCTTGTTGCTTAGCACGTTGATAATCAGATAAAGCTACACCCACCTCTGCTTGTACCTGTGCCAATGCATCTTCATAAGCAAATTCAGCCTGCAAAGCTTCGGCTTTACGTTGCCCAAGCTGTGCATCTTGCGTATCACCAAAAGGAATATTAAAACTCAAACTTAAACTGGCTAAATCAGCTCTATCTAAACCAGTAGTAGCATTGCTCGCCCTTGCACCATAACTGGCAGATATTTTAAAATCAGGATAAAAATCTTTCTCTGCTACAGCAACTTGGGCTTGTCTTGCATCTATACCCCATTGTTTACCATGCAAAAGCGGGCGATTCACTTGCGCTACTTGCAATAAAGTTTCTTTGCTTTGTAAATCATACAGCAACTCATCCACTGTATCAGGTAACACGATTGATGTTGAAGCGGGTTGATTGAGTAAAGCATTCAATCTGGCTTGTTCAGATTGACGCAGCGATTGCCATTGCATTTGACTGTCCAAAAGCTTGGATAATTCCAATTGCGCCAACAACACGTCTTGCTGTAAACCTTTACCCGTTTTGTATTTGGTCTCAGCAATTTTAATAAACTGCCTTAATAAACCTTTATTTTTTTCAACAATATCCAATGCTTTATCAAGGTAATATAAGTTCCACCAACGCACTTGCACTTGGCTAAGCAATTGTAGCCTAAGCTCAGCAACATCTTCTTGTCCTGCTTTAGCCGTAAATTGCGCCGCATCTTCTAGTAAACCTAATTTACCTGGAAAAGGTAAGGCTTGGCTGATACCCACTTGCAATTGAGTCATATTTTCCTGCCCACGTTTCCATGTATCCACAGGAAAACTAATGGCACCTAAAGACACCACAGGGTCAGGCAAACTTCCTGCTTGTTCAGGTTTAAAAGCCAGTGCTTTCGCCCTAGATTTTTGCGCTTGTAACAATGGTGATTGCACCACCAAGGCTTTGGCTTGCGCTAATGTTAACGGTGATGTTTCTGCATGGACTATCCCAGCCCATGACCACACAGCCAACAAAGGTAAAACATATAAGGGAAAGGATTTCATCCAAACCTCCTGCTAGAATTAAAGTCGGCGAATTCATAGAAAAATGCACGACAAAAACCACAGCGGTAATCGCTATGGCATTAGCAAAAGGTTAAATCAAACGCGAATGCGAAGGTTTAAGTTATAAGTTGAAAGAGAAGTGTATTGGGTTTGTAAATCGGGTGGCGAAACAACAAATGTTGCTGTTGGCACATCCGATACAGTTGGTACAAGAGCGATAACCACAAAGTCTGCCGCAATATCTGCAACATCAAAGCTGTGTTTATCCAATGAAATATTTACATCAGGCATATCACAATGCGAACAACCATGAGCTTGCATAGTCATATCCATCTTGCTCATATCCATGCCCTGCATTTGTGCAGACATTTGCATATTGCCTGCCATGCAGTGTTCCATCGCAGAAACTTGCTGCACAGGTGCTGCTGATGCTGTGGACACACAAAATCCAGCCGCAACAACTTGCAGCATAAACACCGCTAAAACCAAGCTGCTGATACGTTTCGCAGCCACTTTAGAGCGTTTAAAAAGGATATTTGTTTTGCCTAACATAACGACAGTGTAGGCTTGTTCCAAAAAATAAGTCAAGTTACGATATCTTCATGTTAGTACTATTTCCTAGAAACACCCTATAAAAATAACTAACTATCATTCAAACTAGTGTCCAGTCAGATGGGGGAACTTCACATAGAGTGAGTTCGAATTCACTGGGCAGACCCAAGGTGTTTTTAGGCCTCACATTGCATTAACGTCTACCACCCAATAATGAGCCCAAAAGCCCGCGTACCAACTTACCTGTAATCATGGTTGTCGCCTTACGCGCTGCACTTTTCATGATGGCCTCACCAAAACTTTGCCGATTACTTGCACGTTTACGCGTTGGTTTCGGTTTAAGCCAAACATCATCCGAGGAAGCCCTTGAGGTATCCTTTTCAGCAGCTTCAGCAGCTGCCATACGCTCCTCTTCTTCCGCTCGCTCTTTAAGCAATTCATAAGCTGATTCACGGTCGATGATTTCTTCATAACGACCACCCACAGGCGAACGACTGATAATTTCAGTGCGTTTGGCTTCGTCCACGGGACCAATTTGTGATTCTGGCGGACGGATAAGAATACGCTCCACGGGCGTAGGGCTGCCCGAAGCATCCAAAGTAGATACCAATGCTTCGCCAATGCCTAATTCTGTGATGGCAGCTTCTGTATCAATCTTGGGATTGGGTCTAAATGTTTCTGCGGCAGTGCGCACAGCTCGCTGATCCTTAGGCGTGAAGGCACGCAAAGCATGTTGAATACGCATACCCAACTGCCCCAACACATCCTCAGGAATATCCAAAGGCGATTGGCTAATAAAATACACGCCCACACCTTTAGAACGAATCAAACGCACCACTTGCTCCACTTTATCCATCAACGCTTTAGGAGCATCATCAAAAATAAGATGGGCTTCATCAAAGAATAAAACCAATTTCGGTTTATCCGCATCACCCACTTCAGGTAAATTTTCAAACAATTCAGAAAGAAGCCACAGCAAAAATGTTGCATACAATTTTGGCGACTGGTGAATAAGTTTGCTCACATCCAACAAACTAATCACACCCTGCCCTGAGAAATCAACCATCATCAAATCTTTCAAGCGAAGCATAGGCTCGGCAAAAAAGTTTTCCGCGCCCTGCTCTTCTAATACCAGCAGTTTACGTTGAATCGCGCCAATACTTGCACCCGATATATTGCCATATTCTCCACTGATTTCTTTGCGATTTTCACCCATCCAAACCAGCATGGAGCGCAAATCTTTCAAATCGAGAAGCAGCAAACCTTCATCATCGGCAATACGAAATGCAGCATACAACACCCCGCTTTGCGTATCATTCAATTCCAACAAGTTCGACAGCAGCAAAGGCCCCATGTCTGAAATCGTGGTGTGTACGGGATGCCCTTTTTTACCAAACATATCCCAAAATAAGGTCGGTGCGCCACGGTGTTGATAACCTTCAATCGCAATCTCTTGGATACGTCTATCAATCTCTTTGTGCGGTTTTCCTGCTTGCGAAATCCCCGATAAATCGCCTTTCACATCCGCCATAAATACTGGCACACCAATGCGCGAAAAGCTTTCAGCAAGCGTTTGTAGGGTAATGGTTTTGCCTGTGCCCGTTGCCCCTGCAATCAAGCCGTGGCGATTCGCCATAGCTGCATCCAAAGACACTTGCTTGCCATCAGCACCACCAATCAACACTTCAATGGCACTCACGATGTTTCACCCGTTTGCACGTGATAAAGCGTTTGCGATGGGAAGGCAAACTCAAGCCCTTCAGCATTAAAGCGTGTGAGTATCGCCATATTGATGTCATTTTGTACGCCCGCAATGCTTGCGCCTTTAGAGATATAATAAATAAAAGTAACTTCCATGGCTGAATCACCAAAGCCTGAAAAGAATACAGTGCGCTTGTCTTCCAAACCTTCTTGGTTTTGCGCAATATCATGCAAAATGTCCATGGCTTTTTGCATGTTTTCAGGCGTGGTATCATAGGTTAAACCCAAGACCAGTTTGATTTTTCTTGATGGCTCCCAGCTTACATTTTCAATCGGTGTATCTGAAAATGTCGCGTTGGGGATGGTGACGGTTCGCCCTTCAAGCGTGACTAGGCGTGTACTACGCACACCAATTTCTTTAATCGTGCCATCAAAGCCTGAAATTTTAACCCTATCATTGATGGTGAAAGGTTTATCTGTGAAAATGGTAAAACCACCAAACACGTTGGACACTGTATCTTTGGCTGCCATTGCCAATGCCAAACCACCAATACCTAGCCCTGCAATCAGTGCTGCCACATCATAACCTGCATTGTTTAAGCCAATAATTGCAGCCATAGTCCACACTGCAATTCGTGTGCCTTTGCGCAGAATGGGCAGCAGTTGGTCATCCAAATCGCCTTCGGTTTTATCTGAAAGCGGAATCAACACATTCTCAAAAATCGCATCCAATAAACGCACGATGAGCCATGCAATCATCATCACAATCAAGAATTGAATCACATTGGCAATAAACACATCCAAAGACTCTGGAAGGTTGAGCAGGCTTAAACCAAACCAAATACCCGCCAGAATAAGCGTGACCACCAACGGTTCTTCAACCATATCAATCAAAATATCATCCAGTTTGGTCTCTGTTTTGGCTGTCATGCGACGAACCACATTGGAAAATAGCCAATATACAATTTTACCCACAGCAATGGATAAAATAATAACCACGGCTGAAATAGCCCATTCTTGTACGGTATTCCCGTAATATGTTTGCGTAAACAAGTCTCCCATGATTCCTCCAAAAAGTGTTATCTCAAGGCAAAGTTTAGGTTATATTGTTATAAATTTATACGGACAAATATCACAAGTTAAGAATCTCATGTTAAACTTCCCGCTTGAAAGAGCCAAAGTCAGTAAGGGATAACAATGAGCAGTCATGAAGCATGGTTTGAAGCCGCAAACTTTGGGGATATTGAAGCATTAGAGGGTAAGGGTTACGACTACACCTACTACTTCGCTTTTTATGGTCCAATGACCAAAGAGCTTGCCAATTTATATCAATCGATGCCTGAACTTCCCCTACCGTCAGGCTACACTTCCCAGAAAAACTTCATAAAAACAATAAGATAGCGCCGCCCAAAAGCAAAATTACCATAGCTATCATGCTTAGTATCGCAGGAAACGGTTTTTCTTTACGTGTATTTGGGTCATCGCAGCAACTCATGCGCCTAATCTAGCAAAAAAACCTGTTTCTGTTAAATTTGCGCTTCTTGAAGCGATGAGGTAGTAAGTAAAACAATGATTTCTTTAATTTGGGCCATGGATAAAAACCGCCTGATTGGTGCAAACAATCAGATGCCTTGGGCTATATCCGATTTACCTGCCGACATGGCTTGGTTTCGCCAACACACCTTGGGCAAAGCTGTGTTGATGGGTCGCAAAACCTTTGAGTCTATAGGCAAACCGCTGCCCAAACGCCGCAATATTATTTTATCCCGCCAACAAGACTTAAAAATTGAAGGTTGCGAAGTCATACACAGCTTGGATGATGCCGTTAAAATGTTTCAAGATGATGAGCTTATGGTGATGGGCGGTGCAGAGATTTATAAGCTCGCTATAGCCCATGCTGACAAGTTATACTGCACCCAAGTTGACCATGCATTTAAAGGTGATGCTTGGTTTCCGAAACTTGATATGAACCAGTGGCAACAAAGCTTCAGCGAAAAACATGATGCTGATGGAAAAAATACATATCCTTATACCTTTGAAATATACCAGAAAAGTGGACGTAAAACATGAAAAACATATACAGCATACTCATCCTTTTATTGATGCTAAGCAGCCCAGCATTTGCATATGATGTTACGCAAGCAAAGGCAGACCTTAAACAAGGGCGTTACACTGATGCGATTGAACAGCTACGTACCCTTGTCAAAAATGATGCGGATAACTATGAAGCTTGGTTTTTATTTGGTGTTGCTCATGTGCATGAACAACAATTTCACCAAGCCATTGAAGCTTTTCGCCAAGTCATCAACTTACGTCCAGATTTAGCGGAGCCACATAACAACCTTGCCGCTGTGTATAACAATTTGGGTGATACCAAAGCTGCGGTTAAAGAGCTTGAAATTGCCTTAGAAAAACGCCCCAATTATACCATTGCAGAAGAAAACCTTGCTGACTTGTATATCAAATTGGCATTACAACATTACCGCAATACGCTTAAAACATCCCCCAATCCTGTGATTGAACAGCGTTATGCCCGTTTGGTTCAGGTGCGCAATCCCATGCCTGATAATGTTTCAAGCCCAGCAGCAAAGAATACGCCTGTTCCAGAGCAACCCATGGTTGAACAAAAAGCAACCGAGCAAGCAGCTACACAACACACAGAAAAACAAGCAATGCAGCCGCATATTCTGACACCATCTGTAGCTCAAAAGCCTCAAACTACACAACCAAAAACGGAGCAACCTCAAGTTAAGAAAGACCAAGCCACAGTGATGCCTACAGTTGCTGATCAATCCATTACAGGTGTCTTGGATGCACTAGAAGCATGGCGTGAAGCATGGTCTGCACAAAATTTGGATGCATACTTTTCAGCCTATGCTGATGATTATCAACCTGATGCTCGCTTTGACTCACTTGATGCTTGGAAAGCATATAAAAAACGTGTGATTAGCAACAAATCATTTATTCGTATTGAACTGGATCAAGTTGAAGTAAACATGCAAGACAAAACCACGGCAACGGTCAAACTTTTACAGCGGTTTCACTCCAATACTTACAATGGTAAAGACTTCAAAAAAATCACTTTTAAATATACACCGCAAGGTTGGCGTATTATTGCCGAGGCAACTGTACAATGAAGTTTTGGTTTACCCTTTTCTGTGTTTTATGCACCAGCACACTCGCATGGGCTGTTGACCTGCCAAACAACACCAGCCTCACACAAAAAATGTGGCAGTCGCTTGAAAATCCCGAATCCTCAGATATTAGCCCTCAAGAACGTGATATTTTAGGTGCTACCCTAGCCTTAAAGCAAAATGACCCTGAAAAAGCATTGCAAATATTAAATTCACCCAACACACAAAATGACCCGCTTGCCAATTTGCTTAAAGCCGAAGCCTACCGCCGCGCGGCATTAAAAGCCGTGTCTTCTGTTGGTGATTATGCCAAACATAGCAAACTATCCACGCAACAATTTGCCGCGATTGATTTGAGTGATGATTTAAGCGAAGCCACAGTTCGCTTGCAAGCCTTTGCCGATAAAGTGGACGGTACGGAAGGTTTTCCTTTTGATGTTTTAAAAGCCAATAGTGATATTCAAAGTATCTTTATCGTGGATAAATCTCGCTCACGCATGTTTGTCTATCAGCGTGATGCACAAGGTGAATTTCAACGTGTAGCCGATGAATATGTTGTTACCGGTGCCAAAGGTGGTGATAAAAAAACACGAGGTGATGCCCGTACGCCTAACGGTATTTATCGTTTCACGGCTGTGCGCCATGACCCCGCTCTTCGTGCCAAATATGGCCCAGTGGTCTTCCCCATTGATTACCCCAATATGTTAGACCGCTACCATGGTAAAACAGGCGATGGCATTTGGATGCACGGCTACCCAGAAAACAAACTGCGCCGCCCACCGCAAGATACACGCGGCTGTTTTGCGCTGCCTAACCCCAACTTGAAAAAAATGGAAGCTTATGTCACCCCCAAAAAAAGCTTAGTGCTTATTGGCAATAATTTTTCCTTTGGCGACACTGAAAAACAGCAGGCTTTATTAAACTCTGTACAAAATAGTATTCAAACATGGATTCAAGATTGGCAATCCTTGGATAGTGATGCTTATTTGTCGCATTACCATGAAAAGTTTCGCTCTGGAAAATACAACCTCAAGCGTTGGAAGTCTTATAAAAAACGTGTCAATGCCCGTAAATCCTTTATTGAAGTGCAGCTTAATAACATCAATATCATTCATGACCCAAACCAATGGCCTGAAGGTGAAGTTGTGATGGTTGAATTTACCCAGAAATATCGCTCTAGTAATTACAGCGACACAGGTGCTAAACGTCTATACTTAGCCAGAGACCATGCTGACCAAGCATGGAAAATCCTGATTGAGGAGAGCTTATAAGTCATGGCTAAAAAGGATACTGATAGTACAAAAGACAAGCCACTAGACTTCAATGAGCGGCGCATGCAAGCACTTGCCAAAGAAAATGCACAGTTGCGTGACTATGTATCCACCATGATGGAGCGACTACGAGAAAACGACCAACTCTTTTCCCGTCTTTTTGCGCTTGAAGCCAGTGTTTTAGCCGCAGGTGACCCTGAAGATATGTGTTTTACACTTTTACGTGAACTAAGGTCACAGTTCTCTCTGGATATGGTACGTATTTGGTTGGATAGAGACAGTATCATCGGCTCCACCCAAATGAATGCATTATCCGAACAAGACTTGATTTGGCTTGAAGCTGGAGAAATCAAAAATATGGGCATCGCGCGTCGTGATGTGTGGCTACTACAAATGGAAAAAGGTAAATTCCCTTGGCTACAAGAGCGCGATAATGACCTGGGTTCTCTCGCTTTATTGCGACTTGGCTCCAAAGATAAACCTTTTGGTGTGATTGGTTTAGGTTCTAATAATAAAGAACGTTTTAAGCCTGAACAAAGCACAGACTTTTTAGCGCATTTAGCCCAAGTGATTAGTTTAAGTTTAGAACACGCTATTTCACACCAACGCTTGGCAAGGTTAGCCATTACCGATGCCTTAACCAACACCCATAACCGCCGTTTCTTACAACCATACAGTCACCAACCTTTATCCAGTTGGTTTGGTAAAGGTGTGATGGTTGCCGCCATGTATTTTGATATGGATGATTTCAAAGGTCTAAACGACCGTCTTGGACATGCTGCTGGTGATGATGCATTAACCGAACTATGTGACACCATTCGTCGTTATGTTCGCGCACAAGACCCGATTATTCGTATGGGTGGTGATGAGTTTGTATTATTATTACCAGGCTGTGATATTGAAAAAGCTAAGGAAATTGGCGGAAAAATACGCGCAGACATTAGCCAACTAACCTGCCACGGCGAAACATTGAGTGTTAGTATTGGGCTGGCTTTATCAAACGCTGAAGATGACATGACACTTAACGATTTGGTCAAAGCTGCAGACAAAGCCATGTATGTTGCCAAAGCTTTGGGTGGCAACCGCTTGGAATATGCCGCAGCTAAGGATTAAACACTGTTATTCACTGAACTTACACAGCTTTTCCTAGCAGAATTACAGCAGGTTCGCCTAGCTTCAGTGCATACGGTATCCAATTATAAACGTGACTTACAACGCTTTGTTGATTTTTATCAGCAAAATATACAACAGGATATGCATATTCACCAAGTATCTCGCGAACATATCCAAGACTGGCTGGTCTTAGGGCACAGCCAAGGTTTAGCCCCTGCCACCTTAGCCAGACGTTTATCTGCCATCAAAAGTATTTACGTCTTTGCGCTGCGCCAAAAGCACTGCTCTGACAATCCTGCCGCAGGCATTCGTGCACCTAAGCTTGGCAAACGATTACCCAAGACCTTACCCCAACAGCAAACCCAAGCATTGTTAGAAACAACCAACCGCAAGTTTGATAGCCGTGAATTGGCATTGCTTGCTTTGCTTTATGGCTGTGGGCTTCGCGTTTCCGAAGTGGTCGGGGTGAACATGAATCACCTATCTTTAAACTTTAGACAAGGCATTGGTGAGGTTCGTGTGTTGGGTAAAGGTAATAAAGAACGCATTGTGCCTTTGCCAGAAGTAGCCGTTGCTTTGATGGGGCAATGGTTGCAAGAGCGCGGCAACTTACTACCCAAAGAAGATGCCGTGTTTTTAAATAAATTTGGCAAACGTTTGAGTGTGCGTTCCGTGCAACGTATGCTTAAAGAAAGAGCCATGGAAACGGGTGCGGACATGAGCATTACGCCACATAAACTGCGTCATTCCTTTGCAACCGATATGTTAACAGGTGGTGCAAACCTACGAACCATTCAACAGTTTTTAGGTCATGCATCCCTTGCCACCACGGAACATTATACACACGTCACTCTACCCCAATTGCAACAAACGTATGAGCAAGCACACCCACGTGCCAAGGTGAAAAAACATGAATAATTCTATTAATATACGCATGTTAGCACTCAATATCTTATATGCTGTTTTGATGCAAAAACGTAAAGCCAAAGCAAGCTTGGAATACACCCTTGGTCAACATAACTTGGAAACCCGTGATGCGGCACTACTTCGAGAAATGGTGTATGGTGTATTGCGCTATTATTATACTTTAGAAGCCGATATGAGTCGCTTTGTTAAACAAAAACCTGAGGAACATAGCCGTATCGCTTTACTGCTAGGCGCATACCAACTTAGGCATATGCGAATTCCCGCCCATGCTGCGGTGAGTGAAACAGTGGCTGCCATCAAACCTTATGTACCGCAAGATGCAGGTTTTATCAATGCCGTACTCAGAAAAATTGCCAACAGTGAGCCACCAAACAAGCTCAAACCCCACCAACGCGCAGAGTTACCTAAATGGATATATGCCGCTTGGCGTGATGCTTGGGGAGCAGATAAAGTGCAAGCCATGATGCAGTCTTGTAAACAACCCGCAGACTTATGTATTGCAGTATTCAAACATCGAGAAGAATGGATAAATAAAGCAGCACAACAAGGCTTTACTGTTCGCCAAGGTGAACTAACACCCTATGCTGTGTTGTTAGCTGCCAACACCAATGTATCCCAATTACCTGGTTATACCCAAGGTAAATTTACCGTGATTGACCAAGCCGCCCAAGCCGCCACCTTGCCACTCACTTTAACCCATGAAGCAGGGCATGTTTTGGATATTTGTGCGGCCCCTGGTGGTAAAACAGCTATGCTTGCCAGGCGTTTTCCTAAAGCACAAGTCACTGCTATTGAATTCAACCCCAAACGTATCCCACGTTTACAAGCAAACATCAATCGTTTAAACCTCAAAAATGTTGAGATTGTTCAAGCCGATGCCAACACTTTACCGTATGCCGACAATAGCATTGATGCCATCATGCTGGACGCGCCTTGCTCGGCTTCAGGCACATTACGCAGACACCCCGATGCCAAATTTTTGCATGACAAGGAAAGTATGATTCAAGCATCAACATTACAAACAGCCTTACTCAAAGAATCATTGAGAGTACTCAAAGCAAGTGGTACTTTGGTCTATGCCGTTTGCTCCATCCATCCGCAGGAAAATGAGGCGGTGGTCAATCAATTTAAGGGTGTGCAAAGTACGCAACGTTTACTACCAAGTAACAGTCATGATGGCTTCTTTTTTGCGCAAATGATTAAACAGGGATAAGTGTATGAACCATATCGAATATAAAATAAATGCTGATATATCAGTAAGTCAATTCATTAATCTTCTCCAAACATCATCATTGGGTGAACGTAGACCCATTCATGATCAAACATGTCTCAAGGGCATGTTAGACAACAGTAATTTAATCATTTCAGCTTGGTCTGAACATAAACTTATCGGTATAGCCCGCTCAGTCACGGATTTCCACTACGCTTGCTACCTTTCAGACCTTGCAGTTGATGCGCATTTCCAAAAGCAAGGTATTGGCAAGAAATTGCAAGCTTTAACCCAAGAACAACTAGGCTCTCAATGTAAAATTATCTTGATTGCTGCACCTGCTGCTCATGATTATTATAAGCAACTTGGGTTTACAAACAATGAACGTTGTTGGGTTTTAAATCGTGAGCAACGAATCAAGGGAATATCATGAAGATTGTAAGCTGGAATGTAAACTCTCTCAATGTGCGCTTACCGCACGTCTTGGATTATTTAAAAGAACATCAACCTGATGTGTTGGCATTGCAAGAAACCAAACAAACCGATGATAAGTTTCCCAAAGATGACATCGAAGCCGCAGGTTATCATGTCGCCTTTTCTGGGCAAAAAACATACAATGGTGTTGCCATCATCAGCAAACATCCGCTTGAAGATATAAGCTTTGATATTCCCAACTTGGATGACCCACAAAAACGTGTCATTGCAGCCACCATTCAAGGCATTCGTATCATTGATATTTATTTGCCCAATGGTCAGGAAGTTGGCTCTGAAAAATATGCTTATAAAATGAAATGGATAAACGCCCTCAAAGCCTATGTGCAGGAAGAATTAAACCAATATGATAAGTTGGTGCTGCTGGGAGATTATAACATTGCACCTGCCGATATTGATATTCATGACCCTGAAAGATGGCAAGGTAAAATCATGTGCTCCGATGAGGAAAGAAAACATTTCCAGGATTTATTGGACTTGGGTTTGCGTGATAGTCTAAGGGAACTACGCCCTGATGAACCTATGTTTTCTTGGTGGGATTATAGAGCCAACGCTTTTAGACGAAAATGGGGCATTCGTATCGACCATTTATTGGTCACTTCAAATATCCAAGTGCTTGATGGTGGTATTCACACTGAAGAACGCGCCAAAGAGCGCCCATCTGACCATGCACCTGCTTGGATTGAAATTAAAGACTGATTGCTTTAACCTACCGACACAAAGGAGTTTGCCATGTCCAAAGTATTTTTATCAATCCTGCTATTGAGCAGCTTAACCCTTATCACTGCCTGTTCAGGCAAAAAAGAAGTTAGCCAAGAGCCTGAAGGTATCAGCTATAAAACCAATGAAATCACTGTGCGCCAATGTGCAGATATTGACGACCAATCCTTTAGAACATTACTTGAAGACCATGATGCCAGCATCAAAAAACAAATGTCTCCCCATTTGTATATCGTGACTTGGGATGACGATCGCCATGCCGATGAGGTTGTTCGTGAATTAAAAAACACGACCATGTTTTGCGGTGTAGATAAATATCAAGAATAAACGTGATTCTTTTTCGTAAACCTTTGGCGAAAGAAAAACAGCCATAGCAACACCATCAACAGCCCCGCATAACCAATCTTCTCTGCCATGACTTGTTGCGCTTGCTTCATGCTTTGTAAACGCTGTTCAATGCTTTGACTTGAAAGCAGGGTTTGCCCACCCTGCTGCACCTGCCAAACCTGCTGATGTTTATCTACCCACACCGTAATAACTTGGTGTACATAGGGCTTTAACTGCTCTTCCCACACATGATAGCCATAACGCAAATAACTGTGTTTCAAGCCATTTTCTTTATTATACACAAGCATCTCAACCACTGTGGGTGATTTCGCAGGCGCATGAAAAGTTACCTGCTGCAATAACCCTGTATGGCTAAACAATGATTGATCCTCTGGCTTATGAAATGCACTTTCATTCCACTGTGATGAAAGCCCCATGAACAACAAGCCCAAGCCACAAACCAACCAAATCCAAGATAACTGTTGACCTAAGCTTGTCATAGCCACTTGCTCATTTTTATCTTTGTTATCCACAGTTTATGCTTCTGTGCCACCCACAGTTAATTCATCTATACGAATGGTCGGCAAACCAACACCCACTGGCACAGATTGCCCTGCTTTGCCGCATGTGCCTACGCCAGGGTCGAGAGCCAAATCATCACCAATCATAGATACCCGCTTGAGTACTTCATGCCCAGAACCAATCAGAGTAACACCTTTCACAGGGTGCAAGATTTTCCCGTTTTTCACACGATAGGCTTCGGATGTGGTGAACACAAATTTACCCGATGTGATGTCCACCTGCCCACCGCCAAAATTCACGGCATAGATACCATCATCCAACGATGCTAAAATATCATCAGGGTTATCCTTGCCTGCCAACATAAAAGTATTGGTCATACGCGGCAGCACAGGGTCAGCATAGGATTCTCGCCGCCCATTCCCCGTGGGCTCAACGCCCATCAAACGTGCATTTTGCTTGTCTTGTAGATAACCCACCAGCACACCATCTTCAATCAAGGTCGTGCATTGCGTGGGTGTGCCTTCATCATCCACATTGAGCGAACCTCTGCGCTCAGCAATCGAGCCATCATCCACCACGGTTACACCTTTAGCTGCAATTTGTTGCCCCATTTTCCCTGCAAACACCGATGTACCTTTACGATTAAAATCACCCTCAAGTCCATGACCAATGGCTTCATGCAATAAAATACCCGGCCAGCCATTGCCCAAGACCACAGGCATGGTGCCAGCAGGTGCAGCTTCGGCTTCAAGGTTTAACAGTGCCAAGCGCACAGCTTCACGGGTCAAACGCTCAGCTTCCCCGCTCTCAAGTAACCGTTGCAAATCAAAACGACCACCACCGCCAGCACCACCCGTTTCCCGCTTACCATTTTCTTCGACCACCACAGAAATATTAAAGCGCACCAAAGGTCGCTCATCAGCAAAAGTTTGCCCATCCATAGTAATAATCTGCACTTGTTTAAATGCTGAAGAAACGCTGGCAGACACCTGCTGCACCCGTGGGTCAATGCTACGTGCCAAAGTATCCAAGTGCTCTAGCAATGCCTTACGGCTCTGCATATCCACCTGCTGCATGGGATTACCCGCAGGATAAAGGTTATGTTTTAAAGCTTGCGGACGAATGGCTTGCGGTTGTAAATCTTTACCACTATTGGCAATCGCCCTTGCTGCTTTTGCCGCATCCATCAAGGCTGCTGTATCAAAGCTATCGGTATAAGCATGGCCCGATGCTTCACCCATCATCACCCGCGCACCAATGCCTTGATGCGTGCTGGCGGATACATGTTTAACACGCCCCTCCTCCAAAGATAAGGATTCGGACACGCTATGCTGCAAATAAAGGTCTGCATCATCAGCGCCAGCAGGTACCATAAGTTGCAACATTTGGCTTAAAGTTTGCTCTGGTATCGCTTCAAAAATGGTTAAGGATAATGATTTCATGGCAACATCGTCTGCAATCGTTAGGTTTTGGTCAAGTGCTGATGCCATAAAAAAGCTCCTGTTTTGCAGGAGCTTTTAAGAAAAATTATACAGAACCTATTGCTTAGTAAGAAAGTCATCAACAATTGCCGTTGATGCACCTGCTGTATAATTTATAGAATAAGCAACAATAGGAAGCCCTGTATTATCAACTACTTTTGATACATCAAAAGTATTGCCTACAGCAATACCACTACCTGCGAGTCCGGCTGATACTGCAGTTACTATTGCCGTTTGTTGCGTAAATGATGCTGTTGTCGCTAAAGGACCTGAACCATCTTTGGCTGCTGGTGCAGTAGCAACATTACCAAATTGATCTACCCAGCCCGTAATCGCTTCTGTTGCTCCAGCAGTAATAGAAAGGTCCATATTACCTACAGCTGTAGCTGTTCCCGTGCAAGACAAGTTCGTGCTCGTATAACTGGTCATTGCCACATTTACTGTTGCCCCAGCAAAAGTGATGGTATCCATCATATCTGACGAACCTGTTCCATTACTTGCATAACACGTTCCCTTCCAAATGCCATCAAAAGAAAATGTGTTTCCTGACACCGTAGTTCCGCTGGGTGCTGCACCTGTTGAAGTCGTAGTACCACTAGTACCACTATCACTGCTACAGCCCGATAACCCAGCAATAACCATCACCGCTAATATTCTTACCCACTCTTTATTCATTATGTAAGCTCCTTTATCTTTTACCCACAAGCCAAAGCTTAAGTCAACCAACATAGCCTACGCATCGCCCAAATGGGCTATACCGATATATTCATTTTGTGCTATACTTAAATCATGTCACCTCAAGACCAAATAAAAATTGAAGCGTATTCCAAGCTGGTAGAGTTAATTTACGATACTGCACAAACACCCATGCTTTGGCCTGAGTTGTTTCAATCCATTGATGAGCACAAAAGAGCATTTTCGGATGAACCACAAGGCGAAAGCCTTAAGCATTTAGAACCGCATCTCAACAAAGCCATTAAAATTCATTCGTATATCAATGCTCTGGAAAATAAAAGTGACACCGCTGATCATATTATTAATCGGCTACCTATGGGTGTTGTGATTGTATCACAAGATGCAAAAATCATTGCGCTAAACCAACGCGCGCAAGACTACCTTGATAGCGAAGAATGCTTGGCTATTGAAAACAATCATATTGTCGCTCATCACAAAAAAAGTACGCAAGCACTCCACCATACCATTACAAACGCCATCACCCAACAAACAGGTGTTTCTTTACAAATTAAGCTCGACCATGAACAACATACATCCATTTGGGTCACCAGCTATGACGAAAAGGGCGTTACATCGACCGTCAAGGTAGCTCTTTATATTGTGTCCCCCAGCATCAAACCTGAGTATCATATCGAATCCATTGCACAAGATTTCCAGCTTACCCAAGCCCAAGCCAAACTCGTTACCCTGCTTGCGAATGGTTGTCATAATCTCAATGATATTGCAGCAAAGCTAGACATCAGCATCCATACAGTTCGAGCGCAAATTAAAACAATTTATGGAAAAACAGATACCAGTTGCCAAGTTGAGCTCGTTAAAAAAATTCTAACCAGCCCTGCCGCTATTGTCGGAACAGCGCAACCTCCAACTCCATTTAAGCTACAGCATAAAAAAAGCATGCCGACACCTCAAGGATGCGTTCCATTATTTGATGGGCGAAAATTGGGTTATGTAGAGTATGGCAACCCCGATGGTGAACCTGTTATTTTTTGCCACCCACTCATTCATCCCGATACCCAAATGTTTCATGAACCTGAGCTACAAGACCTTGTAAGGTATCGTATTATTACTCCCAAACGCCCTGGTTTCTTAGATTCTACACCAACCCATAGGAAATATAGTTTACATGACCACGCTTCCGATATTATACAACTTGTTGATCATTTAGGCATTGAAACATTTAAAGTGATCGCTAACTCCAATGGCGCACCTTACGGCGCAGCATTAGCCCATGACTATCCACAACGTGTTCAAAAATTATTGCTTATATCCCCTGTCGTACCACCAAATATGGACAAACTTACAAGCATCATTACCAACAACCTGCTATATAAGGCTGGTAAATACCTGCCCAGAACTGTATTTAACAAAATGATACTTATTGGCTTTAAAAGCTTGGCTGAAAATCCAAATGAGCTTATTCATAATAACGATAAATATATTTCCAATAGCGAACGTACCTTTAGCAACACCCCTGCTTTACGTGATTACCTAAAACAGTGGGTGAAATCCTCTTATCCAACACGAATACCCGCAGTGATTGATGACTTGCTGGTACGTATTCGTAAATGGCATTTCCAACCTAAAGACATCAAGGTTCCCGTATTTTTATGGCATGCAAAAGATGATACAACCGTTGATATTACTTGCGCCAAACATCTCGCGTCCGTCATCCCTAGCTGTCAAACCCGCTATCTTGAAGAAGGTGGTCATTTTATCTTTTTCACCCATTTTGATGAAATTACAAAAACATTTTAAATCATTCACTAATCTATATTAGCAACAAATATCATGATTTCATGGTGATAATCTATAGCTTTGCCCCACTATCACTTAGTGAGGTCAATATATGATTCAAGGTATCACAACATTTTTTTCTGGTTTTATCATGATGTTCAGCGAAAGCAGCCTGCGCTCTGTATTATGGCGTATGCTGGGTTTGTTGGCTGTGCTTATGGTTATGTTGATGACCAGTGTGTTTTTCTTTTCTGATTATTTGGCATCCATGTGGATACCTGAAGGTGATGGAATGTTTTGGGTTGCAGTAGGATATATTGCTTCCTTTTTAGCAGGTCTTTTATCCATTATCGTTGGGGCTGTGGCTTTTGTTGCCCTTGCCTCAGCAGCCGTTGCCCCATGGCTGGATACATTAGCTTACCGCACTGAAAAAATCATGGGGGTTGCCACTGTAGAAAATGATGCATCTTGGGCTAATCAGGCATTGGCAGCAGCCATCAATTCGATTCGACCCTTGTTTGGTTTAATGCTTTGGGGACTACTTGCTTTAATTTTCTTTTGGTTTCCGCCTATTGCTACTGCGCTTTGGACGTACGGCAGCATCCAATTTCTGAACTATGAACTCTTTGATACCCAAGCTAGTCGTAAAGGTTTAAAATTTAATGAGCGAAAAGCAGATATGAAAGAAAACCGTTGGTTTTGGCTTGGTTTTGGTGGCATATCATTGCTACTTATGGCTGTGCCAGTGCTCAATATTTTTGTGCTGCCTGCGGCAGTGGTTGCTCTTGCTAAAAAAGGTCATCCTGAATCCTTACCTACCACACAAGAAGGTTAATACATGCCAGTTTTAATGTTACATGGTCTTAAAAAAGCATTTGGTCATCAAGTGTTGTTAGATAACGTGGACTTACGCATATCTGCAGGTGCGAGGGTTGGTCTGATTGGGCGAAATGGCGAGGGAAAATCCACCCTGCTTAAAGTGATTGCAGGGCAAATGGACGTGGATGACGGTAGCGTACAAATCAAAAGTGGTTGCAAGGTCGCATACTTGCATCAAGACCCTTATTTTGAGCCGGGTCAAAGCGTGTTTCAGGTGGTTGCTGAGGGTCTAGGTGATGTGGCAGATGTGTTGGATGCTTACCATCAGGCGACCACAGCTTTAGAACATGATTATTCAAATAAATCTTTAAAGAAATTGGAAGACTTGCAGCATCAGCTGGAACATTTAGGCGCATGGAAATTGCATGCACGCATTGAAACTGCCATCACCAAGTTGGGGCTAGATGCAAGCCGTGATGTGGGTGAGCTATCAGGTGGCTGGTTGCGCCGCGTGGCTTTGGCACAAGCAGTTGTCGTTGAGCCTGAAATCTTATTGCTTGATGAGCCTACCAACCACTTAGATATTGCTTCAATTGAATGGCTTGAAGATTTTGTCGCCTCCTTTCAAGGTGCTGTATTGTTTATCACCCATGATAGGTATTTCTTGGATGCTGTGGCTGAAGAAATCATTGAGTTAGACCGTGGTAAACTCACCCATTTTCAAGCCAGCTATGCCGAATATTTAAAGAAAAAAGCTGAATTACTAGAGATTGAAGCCAGAGAACATAAAAAGTTTGATAAAGTGCTCGCCAATGAAGAAAAATGGATTCGCCAAGGTATTCCTGCTCGCAGAACACGCAATGAAGGCAGAGTGCGTGCCCTTGAAGATTTAAGAAAACAACGTGCTGCGCGCAAACTTCGCGGCGGCGATGTTGATTTGCGTGTGGCATCGGGGGTCAAACCCGGAAAACTGTTGATTGAAGCCATCGATGTGTCGCATCGCTTTGAAAAAGCAGAGATTGTTAATAGATTCAACTGTAAAATCATGGCTGGTGAACGCATAGGTTTGCTTGGCCCCAACGGCATTGGTAAAACCACCTTGCTCAAAATACTGTTAGGCGAGCTTAGCCCCAATGACGGGCGCATCAAACATGGCGTACGCCTTGCGCCTGCTTTTTTAACCCAAATTCGTGAGCTAAATCCCGAAGCCAAGCTTAAAGATGTACTTGTGCCGAGTGGTGGAAATTATGTACATATCGGCGGACATGAACCACGGCATATTGTGAGTTATATGCAGGATTTTCTCTTTGATAAAGAATTACTTAATGCCCGTGTTGCTGCCCTTTCAGGTGGTGAACGTGGTCGCCTTTTACTTGCTAAACTTTTGCTCGAACCTGCCAATTTATTGGTGCTTGATGAGCCGACCAACGATTTGGATATTGGTACACTTGCTGTGCTCGAAGAGGCATTAGCCAAATATCAAGGCACAGTCATTATCGTTAGTCACGATAGGGCATTTATGGATAGAACGGTAAGCAAAGTGCTCGCTTTTGAAGGCGATGGAAAGATTGTACCCATCGAAGGCGGATACTCTGATTATTTGGCTTGGAAAGAACGTGCCATTTTGCGTGAAAAAGAAGAAAAAATACTTGAAAAAGCTACAAAACAAGTGCCTAAAGTCGAAAAAATACCAAAAACAGCCAAAAAACTTGCCTATAAAGAACAAAAAGAGTTAGATAATTTGCCTGCTAAAATTGAAGCTTGGGAAGAAGAAAAAGAAACCATTGAAGCACGTTTTTGTGACGTGGACTATTTCAGCAACGACCCTGAAAACTTTCAAAAAGACCAAAAAAGATTGGATGAATTAACCCAGTTATTAGAGCAAGGTTATGAACGTTGGCAAGCCTTAGAAGAAAAACAAGCCAGTTTTTAAAACCTATACACACCGCTAATATCCTTAAAAATAATCATTGCATTTTTTATGCAATTTGAAAGAATGGAAATTCGCAACCTTCTTACTTGCTTCATATCACAAAAAAAGAAGCTGCTTACCAAAATTTCCATGTTACAAGGGTGTTGGCAACCATGAGTACAAAACGTTACAACAAAAAGAAACTGCGTGAATTACTACAGCATATGAGTAATCCCAAAGAAGTATTGGCATCACCCACCATTATTCCCAGTAAAGAATTATTATCACTCAGTTATGAAATGGGCACATATCCTTATCCTAAAAAAATGAGCAGTTCAGCATATGAAAAAGAGAAAAAGCTCTTACAAATTGAGCTACTTAAAGTTCAAGCTTGGGTAAAAGAATCTGGGCAGCGTATACTTAGTATTTTCGAAGGACGTGATGCCGCGGGTAAAGGTGGGGCAATCAAACGTTTTAATGAACACCTCAACCCTCGGGCTTGTCGCGTAGTGGCATTGGAAAAACCCAATGAACGAGAACGCGGGCAATGGTATTACCAACGTTATATCAAACATCTACCCACTCAAGGTGAAATGGTTTTCCTTGATCGCTCTTGGTACAATCGGGCAGGGGTTGAATATGTGATGGGCTTTTGCAACCATGAAGAATATATGACCTGCTTACAACAAACACCATTGCTTGAAACCATGCTTGTTGATTCAGGTTTACACCTTTTTAAATATTGGTTCTCCGTGAGCCGACAAGAGCAGTTGCGCCGCTTTCATGCTCGTACTCACGACCCTTTAAAACAATGGAAATTAAGCACGGTTGATATTCAATCTTTAGACAAATGGGATGCTTACACCCAAGCCAAATTAAACATGTTTAAACATACCAACTCGAAGAAAGCACCTTGGACTGTAATAAAATCTGATGATAAAAAACGTGCGCGTATTAACTGTATCCGTCATTATTTACACAACTTAGACTACACCAACAAAGATGAAGCTGTCGCATGCGCCCCTGACCCCAATATTGTGGGTGGCGTTGATAGTAAATTAGACTATTCAGACAAAGCTGAAAGTTAGGTGCAAAATAACCTTCATCCTTTCGCCTTGACCCTATGATGATATTCATCTCTATGTTTTATTGATGTTTATGCATAAACCTTGCAGATTGCACACATGAATACAGGCAAACATATTGCGGCAGTTGATATGGGTACCAACTCATTTCACATGATTATAGCCAAGGCAGAAGCGCATGGTGCATTCCATATTGTCGATAGAATGAAACACTGGGTAAAACTGGGTGATGGTGTAGACAAGCGTGGTCGCCTTAATGAACAAGCCATTGCTCGTATGATGGAAAGTTTAAAGTTTTTTAAACAACTGGCAGAAAGTTATGATGCTGAAATCCATTGCATTGCGACCTCTGCCATGCGTGATGCACCCAATCGTCATATGATTGCCAAACGCATACGTAAAGAGCTTGGCTTGGTGGTGGAAATCGTCAATGGTGAGGAAGAAGCTCGCTTAGTTTTCCAAGGAGTGCGCTCAGAAGGTTATATTCGGGATGAACCCGCTTATATTATTGATATTGGCGGTGGTAGCACCGAGGTTATTGTGGGCAACAACCCCGATGGTGTGCTTGCCGCTGAAAGCCTAGATATGGGTGCACGCCGGTATTCTCGACAGTTCTTTGCCGCAGGTAATTACACTGCCCTTCAAGTTAAAAAATGTCGTGCGGCGGCAGCAAGTAAGATTCAAGCTGTAGCATCTGAATACAAACCTTTTGAGGTTCATGCTGTCTATGGCACATCAGGAACCATTCGTAGCTTGGCAGAAGTTGTTGCCAGTTTTTATGCGCATGAAGACAATACGCACTTAACCTTACGTGACTTAAAAAAAGCCTTACCCAAACTCATTGATGCCGTGAAAAACAATACTTTACCTTCAAGTATTGAACCTGAGCGGCAAGCAACTTTGGTTGCAGGCTGCATTATTCTCAAAGAAGTCATGCGCGCCTTGCGTATAAAATCCTTGCGCATTTGCCCTAGTGCATTGCGCGAAGGTATTATTTTTGACCGTATTGCCAGCACAGGGCGTTTACCCTCTCGACCCATCAAGGCTGCCAGCAAAGCTATGGCAAAACGTTTTAATCTCAATCGTACGCAAATCAAACGCGTTACCCAAACAGCTGAAATCATTTTTAAAGCATACGCCAAATATTTGGATTTAAATGAAGAGGCTTATCGTTTGTTAATCGCCGCCTGCCAACTGCATGAAATCGGCTTAACCATGAGCCATAAAAAGATTCATTTGCATGGTAGTTATATTATTGGCAACTCAAACCTCACAGGCATTACCCAACGCCAGCAACAAATGTTGGCTGCTATAGTTCGTTTCCATAGAAAAACCAGCCCTAGCAATAAACATATCGCCTTCAAAGGTATGCGTAGTAAAGATACACGAGTAACCATTGCTTTAGCTGCAATCCTACGCCTTGCCGCAGCGCTTAACCGCACCAAAAGTGGTGAAGCTGCTCAGCCTGAAATTATTGAGAAAAAGAACAAATGGCTTTGGTTATTTGATGCCCAATGGTTTGATGAACATGATGTTTGTATTTGGAATGGTGAACAAGAAAAACGACCATTGATCAAACTCATTGGTAAACCTATACACTTAAAAAAGAAAGGCAGCTAACCCCATGTCTAGCAATATAAATTTTATCAAAAAGCTCTTTTTCTTATCGGATAAACGCAGGTTTTCCCTGTTTCTTCCTTTTTTTCTTATGCGAGCATCTTTAGAAGAATATGATGAGAACTGGAGCAAGGTTCGGGTGCGTTTACCTTTAAACTGGGTATCTAAGAATGCAGCAGGCAATATGTTTGGTGGCTTCCAAGCCAGCCTTGCCGACCCTATTCCTGCCATGGCTTGCATACGAAAATTTCCCAATCACCGTGTTGCCACCAAAAAGTTGGAAATCGACTTTATCCGTGTTGGCAACTCCGATTTAATACTGCATTTTGATTTTGACCCAGCCCAAGAACAACAAATTCGTGAAGAATTAGAAAAACATGGGCGAGCTACACCTTGTTTTGATATGGTCTATATTCGTGCTGATGGTAAAATATGTTCTAAAATCAAGAATACTGTTGCCATCCGCCCTGTAGGTTACATCAGTCACCTTGAGTCCAAATAAGTGATACCACACATTGCCAAAGCACTGTTTTCAATCTAACCTTTACTCATCCTAGGGGGAATATAATTATGATCATAACCAATATTGAAACTGTATCAGGCAAACGTATTGTTAAACACCTTGGTTTGGTATCAGGAAGCACAGTACGCGCCAAACATGTAGGTCGTGATATTATGGCAAGCCTCAAAAATATTTTTGGTGGTGAGCTTAAAGGTTATACCGAACTACTGCAGGAATCACGTCAAGAAGCAGTTGAGCGTATGCAACAACAAGCCGAATCTATTGGTGCAAACGCCATTCTAAATGTTCGATTAACCACGTCTTCTGTTGCCCAAGGTGCCGCAGAACTATTTGCTTATGGCACAGCCGTAGTGTTGGAAGATGACCATGTATGATATTCTAATTTTCCTCGCACTAATGGCACTGGGTTATGGTTTTGGTCGTTATGCAGAAGCCAAACACTATAAGTCCATCATTCAACGTGAACAAGATCTACAACATCTTCCTGCAGTTTCTAGCAAAGTTTTACCCAAAGTCACTCATGTCGATAATATTTTAGTTTCTGGCAACGTAGTGATTTCTGTGGATTACTTTAAACGTTTTCTTGCCATGCTGCGTAATTTTTTTGGTGGTCGTATCACAGCTTATGAAACCTTACTCGACCGCGCTCGACGCGAAGCTATTTTACGCATGAAAGAGCAAGCCAAAGCCATGGGAGCCAATATTATTTTTAATGTTAAAATGGAAACATCATCCATTTATAAAGGTGAAAAGGATAGTGTGGGTTCTGTTGAAATTCTTGCTTATGGTACAGCTTTAATCCCTAAACAATAACCCCCTAAGCCTCTTGAAATATAACAACCCTTTACCCCCAGAAGGTATCAACACCTCACAAACAAGTCCGCTTAAAGAATTATTACTCTTGAGCACAGGGTTTATAGGTTTGATTGTTGCGGCTGTGTTGGTGCTAGGTTTATTCGCCGATAAATTTGCTCAATATATCCCTTTTGAAACAGAAGTAGAGCTATCCTCATCCTTTGAATGGGATGAGCAAAAGAATGATGTTCAATTATACTTACAAACTTTAGCAAACCAGCTTGCTATGGCTCAGGATTTTCCGAAAGATATGAGTATTACTGTACATTATATTGATGACAAAACGGTCAACGCCATGGCAACACTGGGTGGTCATATCATCATATTTCGTGGACTCTTGGAAAAACTCAACAGTGAAAATGCAATTGCTATGGTCTTAGCCCATGAAATTGCTCACATCCACTTCCGGCACCCCATTCAAAGCTTGGGTAGGGATGCTGTCATTTCACTTGCTTTAAGTGCGGTAGGTATGACTGCTGGTGATACAGGAAGTATACTTAACAGCACTGGTTTACTTACCGCATTAAGCTTTAGTCGTGAACAAGAGCAAGCCTCTGATTATGCAGCTCTTCAATCTTTAAAAAATTATTACGGGCATATCAATGGAGCAACCGACTTATTTGAAGTCTTAATGGCAGAAAACTCTTCTTTCACACCCCATATTACCTTTCTTAGCACACATCCCTTGAGTGAAAATAGAATAAAAAACATCCTCAATAATGCACATGCTCAAGGTTGGGATACCCAAGGAAAACTTACATCAGTACCTAAAAATATTCAGACACTGATTCAGCAACAAAAAAGCCGCCCTAACCCAGAAGGTTAAGACGGCTTTCAAAAACCAATATTTGGTTTGCCTAGGAAATTTTGAATGACCTAGAATTGAAGGAATCATCAAATAAAATGTCCATTTCAAGGCAAAGATATGTAGTTATAGCACCGCTATTACAAATATCTTTAACGTAGAAAGGGACTATCTTTTATTTGGTGATAACGATATTCCTAGGTTGTTCAAAGTTTCCTTAGTATTCGCGACGTTGACGGGCGCGGATACGACGAAGACGCTTCATAAGACGCTTGCGTGCTGCAGCTTCTTTACGTTTTTTCGCCACGGAAGGTTTCTCATAAGCTTCACGACGACGGCATTCACTAATAACACCACCACGCTCAACTTGCTTACGGAATCGCTTAATAGCCATTTCAATTGGCTCATCAGTACTCACTCTAATTCCTGGCATGTAAAAACATCACCCCCTTGGGCAAACCGCAAAATTTATACGCTAAACGTATAGCCTTTGTATGAAGCTTGACTATGTGCCTACTCCTGCAAAGGGTCGCGCATTATGGGTGTGGAATCAATGAAGTCAAATCAGAAGAAATCAAGCGTGTTTCGTGCGGCAGCAAAAGTCGGCAGTTGGACCATGCTTTCACGAGTTTTAGGTTTTATCCGCGATATTTTTATTGCCCGACTTTTAGGCGCAAGCCCCCTTGCCGATGCATTTTTTGTTGCCTTTAAACTACCCAACTTCTTCCGCCGCATGTTTGCTGAAGGCACGCTCACCGTAGCCCTTGTGCCTGTGCTTGCCGAGCAGCGCAAAAAAAGTGAGGAAGATGCGCATGCTTATTTGAATGCACTTGCAGGGTTACTGCTTACCGCACTTCTTTTGTTCACCATTTCAGGTATGATTTTTATGCCATGGTTATTGTATGCCTTTGCCCCAGGGTTTCATGATGAAGCAGACCGTTGGCAACAAGCCTTAATGCTTGCCCGTATTATGTTTCCCTATCTTGCTTTGATTTCATTGGCTGCCATGTCATGGGCTGTGCTCAATGCTTACCGCAAATTTTCTGTGGCTGCGGCAAGCCCCGCGCTGTTAAACATAGCCATCATTTTTGCCGCTATCATTTTAGCACCTTTGCATGATAACCCTGCCGAGGCATTGGCTGTGGGTGTGATGTTGGGGGGTGCGCTGCAACTGGGCATACAGTTCCCCGCGCTTAAACGTATAGGTTGGATTCCCAAACCAACATGGAGCCCTAAATTACCTGCCATTCATGATACTTTGAAACTTTTTGGCCCTGCTGTGCTGGGTATTGCTGCCGTACAAATCAATATCTTGGTCGGCACTATTTTAGCGACTTTATTGCCTGCAGGTGCAGTGTCATACCTATATTATGCTGATAGAATCGTGCAATTGCCCCTTGCTTTGTTTGGTATTGCCATGGGCACAGCCCTTTTACCTGCTTTATCAGAGCACCTAGCCAACAACAGGTTGAACGAAGCCAAACAAGATTTAAGAAGCGGTTTAACATGGCTAACATGGATTATTCTGCCTTCTATGGTTGGTCTTTTCTTCTTAGCCGAACCCATTATTCGCACCTTGTTCGAGCATGGTAAATTCACCTCGCTTGATGCCAGCAATACATCCTATGCCTTACAAGCTTATACTGTCGGTTTATTAATGTTTTGCTGGGCGCGCGTGTTATCTACAGCATGTTTCGCCAATAAAGATGCCAAAGCACCCATGAAATATGCATTTTACACGGTCATCATCAATATCATACTCGCTGTGCTTTTGATGCAGCCTTTGGGTTATGTAGGGCTAGCCTTAGCATCTGCCCTAGCCTCTTTCTTTAATGTAGGCCTATTGTGGCTACACTTACACCGAACACATGGTGCAATCTTTAACCTTTCAAGCTGGAAACGCATGGGCTCTGCAGCCCTAGCCTGTACACCCATGGCAGCATGGCTTTATTACGCACCACACTATTGGGTGTTTCCCAGCGATAAACTCATGCAGTTTGTTTGGTTAACCGTTTTAGTATTGGGCAGCATGATAACCTTTTTCACCGCAGCATGGGCACTTGGCGAACGTAAACTACTCAAACGCACATAACTCTTTCATCCCGACCGCAGTGGAGGAATCTTAAGACCTCTCGACTACGCTCGAGGTGACAGCCCCCCCCCCCTTTTGTTCATCTGCGCCGAAGTCTTTTTGCAAGAAAGAACAATCGTCATGCCGTACTTGATACGGCATCCCGTTCACTTCAACAACATGGATTCCGCATCAAGTGCGGAATGACAAACCATACCCCTTATTTGGACATTTCCTATTTTCATGTAAGCTTGAACCTTGATTGAGGGGGCAAGCCATGCAACGTGAAATCTTTGTTTATGATATTGAAACCGTACCTGATGCCGATGCAACGCGGCGACTGCTTGGTAAGCAAGACATGGACGACTTTGAAGCCCGCGATGCCCTATCTGCCTATTTCTTAGAAAAAACCGATGGTAAAAATGATTTTCCTCGCCAGCCCTTTCATCAAGTTGTTGCCATCAGTTATGTCCATTTAACCCGCGAAATCGGCGAAGAAGGCAGCGAGCTTGCCATCAAACGCATTGCCACAGGTGGCACAGCCGAATCCAGCGAAGAGGAAATGTTACAAGGTTTTTTCAACATCATCGAATCCCGCGCACCGCAATTGGTCAGCTTTAATGGCAGAGGTTTTGATATGCCCGTGCTCAAATATAGAGCTATGGTACATGGTTTATCTTGCCCAAGATGGTTTAAAGAAGGCGATAAATGGAACAACTACGAATCCCGCTACTCCCACAACTATCATTTGGACTTACTCGAAGTGCTGTCTGATTTTGGTGCATCAGCCCGCTGCTCCATGCATGAGGTGGCAACTTCTTTTGGCATTCCAGGCAAGTTAGACACCGCAGGTGATGATGTGCGAGGCATGTTTGAAGGTGGTGAAATAGATGCCATTCGCAATTATTGTGAGACCGATGTTTGCACCACGGCTTTAATCATGTTCCGCTGGATGCTTTTTAAAGGCGAACTTTCTGAAGGTGCTTACGCCAGAGCCATCTTGGGTATGCGAAACTACCTTGAATCGGAAAGCGAACACCGCCCGCATTTGGCAGAATTTTTAAATACTTGGCAAGACACATAATGCCAACCTTGCAACTGACTGTGTTTGACATTCCAACAAGCCCACTTCACATTGCAACAACAAAAGTATGCTACAAACATACATCCTCATTTTAGCTTTAATATGTAATAATGAGGAAAATATGTCCACCTATAGGAGTCAATAATGTGTAATACTGTTTACTCCTATTGGTATAGTTAGTATTTAAATATGATTATTGAAATCAAACAACGCGAAAGGTGATTGTGGTGTTGCTTGTGTCGCAATGGTTACTGAAAAATCATACAAGACTGTGAAGGCAGAGTTCTTTGAAAGAAACCTTATTGATAATGACGGTAGTTATCATACATTTCATAAAGACCTTATCGGACTACTTGAAGAATTTGGCTTTTCAGCAAAAAGAAAAATGTTTAAATCATGGAAGGAAGTTAAAACTCCAGCTATTGTGAAAATCAATCCCCGAAAAGGTAATTATTGGCATTGGGTGGTTTTAATCGAAAGAAATGGGAAGAAAATAATGTTTGATCCAAATCCAAAAGCCCCTATAGGCATAACTTCATTCCGAGGAAAAAAGGGATCTGGGCAATATTTATTGATAGAAAAATGCTAACCAAAGCATCGAGAGGGACGCTCGCTGCGCTCCCGCCCCTCATGCAGGGCGTTATGCCCAACAAACCAATTAGGAGAATTAGTAATGAATAACAATGAACAGTTCATATGCAATGGTAATGCATTTGAAATAAGAACTACCATAATTGATGATAAATATTGTGTTAAAGTGTTTCTTAACAATGAGGTGGTTAGCCCCAATTATTCAGTGGATTTTGAAACCCATGGTGATTATTTCTCACAGCACCAAGAAAGCTTGGTCAATAGTCTTATAGGAATCGCTAAGTCAGATATAGAGCAAGGAATATATTTCAAAAAGGCATAACAAGAGCATCGAGAGGGACATCGCTTCGCTCTGCCCCTCATGCAGGTCGTTATGTTTTATAGGAGTAAGAATGTATTGTTTTAAAAGGATATTTTTAACTCTATTGATAAGCGGCATGTTTCTTCCTCAGCTTGCAACAGCCAGCCAACTTTTTCAGCCTTTTATTGAAAAGTTAAAAAAAGAAGGCTGCATTATTCCAACACCGCCTAAGGCTGTAGCAGGATTTCCTAGTTATACCTATACTTATACCATATCGGGTGAATTCGCTCATGTTGGACAAGAAGACTTGGCAGTGCTTTGCGACATGGGCAATAAAAGGTATATTCGAATTAAATGGGGTGGAGAGTTTCGGTGCAACTCAACAATAGAGGCATCCCTTGGGGACTCTATAGAAGCTGTTGGAAAGCCATATATATTAATCCATTATGAATCATATGGTGGAGAAGTTCCTCCTGAAATAAGACACAAGGGCATTAATGATATTTTTTTGGGAAAAGCCTCAGTTGTCCATTACTGCCATAAAAGTAAGTGGCTGGAGTTAACAGGTGCTGATTAAACTCAAACATAACAAAAAAATAGAGAGGGGCGTACTATGAGGAAAGGGGTCAGAGCCCTTTATCGCATTTCGCAATACAAGCAACGTTTCCAAAAGACTAAATATGAATAAGCTACATACTCCTTTTGTTCAATGCTATTAGCAGTTAGGATTTTGGCATGTATCAACACGCTGTGATTGGATTAGAAGGGTTAACGCTTTCTGAACAAGAAAAAGACTGGTTAACCAACCATACCCCCAAAGGTGTGATTTTATTTGCGCGTAATGTGCAAAACCCTGAACAAACCAAAGCCTTGCTTGAGGATGTTCGCAAGCATGCGGGCAAGGATATTTGGGCGGCGATTGATGAAGAGGGCGGTCGTGTTCACCGTATGCCTTGGTCACCATTTAATGAGCGCACCCAAGCTGCTGATTTTGGTGCCTTGTATAAAAAAGATGCCGATGAAGCCATCAAACAAGTGTTTAAAGATAGTTATGAAGCAGGCAAAGCCTTAAAAGAACTTGGCTTTACCCATAACTGTGCACCTGTATTGGATATTTTTTACCCCCAAGGCGACCCCATCATTGGCAATCGCGCCTATGCCAGCGATGCGGATACGATTGCTACACTAGGGGCGGCATGCATGTTTGGCTTACATGATTCAGGCATAGATGCCATTGGCAAACATTTCCCAGGGCATGGCAGGGCGGATGCAGACTCACATTTGGCTATGCCTAAAGTACATGCTGATTTGGATATGATTTTACAAGAGGCGAATGCTTTTCCTCAGCTCTTTGCCAAAGGTTTAAAACATATCATGACAGCGCATGTGGCATACCCTGAAATCAACCAAGATGTCGCAACATTTTCCAAATATTGGCTGCAAGATATTCTCCATGACAAAGTGGGTTTTGAAGGGGGTGTGTGGAGCGATGACTTATGTATGAAAGGTTGTGGTATGCCTATTCCTGAAGCTGCTGAAAAGGCCATGGCTGCGGGTTGTACGGTGCTTTTGGTTTGTGAGCCTGATGGTGTACAAGAATTTATGCAGGCGTTTACATAAAATGGCAGCCAAATCTTTATATATTTGTGGCTCTTGTGGCTCTGAACAACGCAAATGGCAAGGGCAATGCCCAGATTGCCACGAATGGAACTGTATTTCTGAACAAGCCGTAGAAGTCACAGGCTTTCGCAATCAAAAACAAACATCGATTGGTAATGCATTAGCCCCTGAACCCATCACTGAAATCAATAGTAAAGATGCACCACGCCGTGTTACCCATATTGAAGAGTTGGATAGAGTGCTGGGTGGTGGTTTGGTGCGTGGTTCAGCCGTGTTAATTGGGGGAGATCCGGGCATTGGTAAATCGACATTACTCTTGCAAGCCAGCGCAAAATTAGCCGAACATCATGGCACAGTTTTGTATATCACAGGCGAAGAATCTGCTCGCCAAGTGCATTTAAGAGGCGAGCGCATTGATGCTCTGCATGACAACCTGCAACTGACCACATCATGCGACTTGGAAGCCATGCTTTCTACTATTGCCAAGTATAAACCACACACCGTTATTATTGATTCCATTCAAACCACCGTGACCAGCCAACTATCATCTGCACCGGGCACTGTATCTCAAGTGCGTGATTGTGCGGCGGCTTTAATTGCAAGTGCCAAACAACTGGGACATGCACTTATTTTGGTCGGGCATGTCACCAAAGATGGTAGCATTGCTGGCCCTCGCGTGTTGGAACACATGGTAGATGCTGTGTTGTATTTTGAAGGCGATAGGGGGCATAACCACCGTGTTTTAAGGGCTGTGAAAAACCGTTTTGGCCCTGCGGGTGAAATTGGCGTGTTTGAAATGAGCGATAAGGGGCTCACGGGGATTCGTGATGCTTCGCGCCTGTTTTTAGCCGAGCGCGCTGTGGATGTGCCGGGTTCAGTGGTGGTGGCGTGTATGGAAGGAACACGCCCCATTTTGGTGGAAATCCAGGCCCTGGTTGCGCCAACCGTATATGCCACACCCAAACGCTCAACCGTGGGTGTGGATGCCAACCGTGTCGCCATGCTCACTGCAGTATTGGAACGTAGGGTAGGTATTCCTTTAGGTACGCAAGATATTTATGTGAATGTAGTGGGTGGTGTAAAATTATCTGAACCTGCATCGGATTTAGGCGTGGTGTTGGCTATTTTATCGGCATTTCAAGAAAAGCCATTGCCTTCAGATTTGGTGGTGTTTGGTGAAATTGGTTTGACAGGTGAAATTCGTGCGGTGGGTGCGCCTGAAGCCAGAGCCAAAGAAGCTGCCAACCTCGGCTTCTCACAACTGCTTTTACCACAGGGTAACCAAACAAGGGTGCAGGAAGCCAATATCGCTGCTATCCTACGCCCATCCAAAGAAGGTCGCGCTTGGCAACATATGCCAGCCAAACATTTAAGTCATGCTGTGCAGCTTGCATTTTAGCCATGAATTCAAACGTTTAGACCTTCAATAATAACGAGGCTGATGTGAATTACTTTGATTACATCCTCATAACCATCGTGGGTTTATCCATGGTGTTATCGATTTGGCGTGGTTTTGTACGCGAAATCATTTCACTCATTGGCTTAATTTTAGCCTTTTTTATTGCTGGACGTATGTCAGCAGATGTCGGTGCCTTGCTTCACGACTGGATTGAAAACAATACCATTGCCAATGTCGCAGGTTTTGTGCTTATTTTTGTCTTTATCATGATTGTTGTGGGTATCATCAGTGCTTTAATTCGCAAATTGGTGGATATGGCTGACTTAACAGCAACAGACCGCACCTTGGGCGTGTTTTTTGGTGCTGCACGAGGTGTATTCCTTATTGGTGTTGCCTTTCTAGCTTACACATCTTATGCCAAACCCGACCAAACTTGGATGCAAAAAAGCCTGTTGACCCCATACGCCCTACAAGTCAGTGACTTCATTGGTAAAACTATACCCAAAGATTACCCTCTATCTACCCAAGAAGGTGCAGCTAAAGCGCAGCTTCCATCAGTAAAACAAGTTGTACAAAATGCTGTAGAAACAGCCAAAGACCATATTTCAGACCAAGACCAAGAAGCCATGAAATCGCTTTTATTAGACACCATTAAGGATAATAAACCATGAGCAACAACAGCTTAAACGAAACCCACTTCGATGATGATCATTTCCGCGATGAATGCGGTGTGTTTGGTGTATTAGACCACCCAGAAGCAGCCAACCTGACCTACTTAGGGCTTTATGCGCTGCAACACCGTGGTCAAGAGTCCACGGGTATCATTTCCACAGATGGCACCAACTTTAACAACCATCGTGGTATGGGTTTGGTATCTGATGTTTACCAAAAAGAAGATATTGATAAATTAGAAGGGCGCATTGCTATTGGTCATGTGCGTTATTCTACAGCAGGTGATTTGGGGCTACGCAACTGCCAACCATTTATGTACCAATATGCACACGGTGGCATTGCCATGTGTCACAACGGCAACATTATCAATGCTGAAGCTTTGCGCAAAGACCTTGAAAAAGATGGCTCTATCTTTCAATCAACTTCAGATACCGAGGTGATTATCCATTTATTGGCAAAAAGCGATGGTAATAGCACCCGTGAACGCCTGACTGATGCGGCAAGACAACTTCAAGGTGGTTTTTCCGTATTATTGATGACTGAAACACGTTTATTTGGTGTACGTGACCCTAATGGTATTCGCCCACTTGCGCTTGGTAAATTGGATGGCTCTTGGGTGATGGCAAGTGAAACCTGTGCTTTTGACTTGGTAGGCGCAGAGTTTGTGCGTGATGTTGAAGCTGGTGAATTGGTGGTGGTTGATCCTGATGGCACATTGCGTTCATATTTTCCTTTTGAAAAACCTGAAATAAAATTTTGTGTGTTTGAATATGTTTATTTTGCCCGCCCAGACTCCACACTTGAAGGTGTAAACGTATATCAAGCCCGTCATAATATTGGTGTTGAGCTTGCCAAAGAATCCTATGTTGATGCTGATATGGTGATTCCTGTTCCTGATTCAGGTGTGCCACCAGCCATGGGTTTTGCCCTAGAAGCAGGTATTCCGTTTCAAATGGGTTTGATTCGTAACCATTATGTAGGGCGCACATTTATTGAACCTAAACAAAGTATTCGTAACTTTGGTGTAAAACTTAAACTTAACCCCAATCGTGATATGATTGCAGGTAAACGTGTTGTATTGGTAGATGATTCTATCGTACGCGGTACAACCAGCCGTAAAATTGTAGAAATGGTACGTGCTGCAGGTGCAAAAGAAATCCACATGCGTATTTCAAGCCCACCAACCAAACATTCATGTTTTTATGGCATCAACACCCCAACTTCTGAAGAGTTGATGGCAAATCAAATGAATTTGGATGAAATGTGTAAAGCTATTGGTGCAGATTCTTTAGCATTTGTATCCAATGAAGGTTTATTTAAAGCCGTAGGCAAACCACGTGCGCAACATTGTGATGCATGTTTTTCTGGTGATTACCCCGTGGCAATTGATGAAAAACGCTCACCACAGCTCTCACTATTACGTTATTACGATAAACGCCCATCGTGAAACCCAACCACCGTCCGCTTGAACATTTATGGCATGCAACAAAATGGTCGCTTGCTGGTTTAAAAGCGGCTTGGCAATATGAACAAGCTTTTCGTATTGAAATTATTGCTTCATTATTCATTGTACCCCTTGCTTTTTACTTAGGTGAGGGAGCTGTTGAACAAGTTTTAATGCTTGGTGCTTGGCTGTTGGTGATTATTGTAGAGCTTTTAAACTCTGCCATTGAAGCAACTGTTGACCGCATTGGTACAGAACACCATGAATTATCAGGTCGCGCCAAAGACCTTGCATCGGCTGCTGTCTTGTTGTGCAATATTACTTTTATGGGCACTTGGGCAATACTTTTACTCAACTAAATGTCTTGGAAAGCTAACCCTTATATTCGATTGATGCGTATCGATAAACCCATTGGCACATTTTTATTGCTGTGGCCAACATTATGGGCATTGTGGTTTGCTACTAATGGACAACCAGACCCTTTTATTCTGATTGTATTTGTCACAGGCGTGTTTCTCATGCGTGCAGCAGGCTGTGTGATTAACGATTTTGCAGACAGAAAAGTTGATGGTAAAGTCAAACGCACTGCCCACCGTCCGCTTGCTACAGGCGAAGTAACATCCAAGCAGGCATTGTTATTATTCTTTGCTTTAATTGCGCTAGCTTTTGCACTGGTATTAACCTTAGATTGGAACACCATTGTTTTATCCATTGTCGCACTTTTTTTAGCCGCACTTTACCCCTTCATGAAACGCTACACCCACTTGCCACAAGTATTCTTGGGTGCGGCATTTGGTTGGTCGATTCCTATGGTTTATATGGCAAGCACTGGAGAAATACCTCTTGAGGCATGGCTATTATTTATCGCCAATGTATGTTGGGTATTGGCGTATGATACCATGTATGCCATGGTCGATTATGATGATGACTTACAAGTCGGCATCAAATCTACGGCTGTCTTGTTTGGTAAATATTCAGCGTTTTGGATAGGTCTTTTCCAGCTACTCTTTTTAGGGTTGATGGCTTGGCTAGGGCTACACTATGCGTTAGGCATATATTATTTTGCTGGGTTGTCTGTTGCCATAACCTTTGCCGTGTATCACCAATGGCTGCTACGCGGCTGGGTTCGAGAGCGTTGTTTTCAAGCCTTTTTGCATAACAATGTGCTTGGTGCTGTTATTTTCTTGGGATTATTCCTAGATTACGCGCTGTAAAACAATCGCTAACCCTTTTGGAGCTTTTAAAATGACCCATATTCGAATCGCAACTCGCAAATCACCCCTTGCCCTTTGGCAAGCTGAATGGGTCTCTGCTGAGCTGGAACGCTTATTTCCTAGTGTGACCACCGAACTGGTCAAAATCGTTACCAAAGGTGATAAAATCTTAGATGTTCCTCTGGCAAAAGTAGGCGGTAAAGGTTTATTTACCAAAGAAATTGATGAAGCATTGTTAGATGGCAGGGCAGATATTGCAGTGCACTCCATGAAAGATGTACCTACCGAATTGCCTGCCGGTACTTCAATCCGAGCACATCCCAAACGTGAAGACCCGCGTGATATTTATGCCACTGTCACAGGTGGTGATTTGGATTCATTGCCTGAAGATGCAACCATTGGCACATCAAGCTTGCGCCGTATCGCGCAAATCAATGCCAAATACCCGAAGTTTAAATGTGTTTCTATTCGTGGAAATATCCAAACCCGCCGCAACAAATTGGGTACAGAAGTGGATGCAGTCATTCTTGCTGCTGCAGGCATCAAGCGCATGGGCATGCAAGACCAAATGCATGGTTATTTAGAGACCGATGATGTGTTGCCTGCTGTGGCTCAAGGCACATTAGGCATTCAAACCAAAGATGATAATGATGAAGTCAATCGTATGGTTGATGCTTTGAATGATGTGGATACTGTGGATAGAACCATCGCAGAGCGTGCATTTTTGGCTCACCTTGAAGGCGGTTGCCAAGTGCCTATTGGGGCATATGCAACATTGAATGGCGACAATCTGCACTTGGACGGACTTGTTGGCTCTGTGGATGGGAAAACATTGATTCGCCGCCAAGTATCAGGCGTTAGAAGCGATGCAAAAAGCTTAGGTATTCAACTTGCCGATACCATTCTAGATCTTGGTGCACGTGAAATTTTAGCTGAATTGTATGAAAGCCAAGGTCATGGCTAAGTGAACCTTTCAAAGCTTGTTATTGCCAGCAATAACAAGAAAAAACGTGCTGAAATTGAACAGATTTTAGCAGGTTTAAACATTGAAGTTGTTCCTGCTTCAGAAACAACATTTGTCGATGTGATTGAAGATGCACCAGACTTTCAAGGCAATGCCAAAAAGAAAGCAGATGCCTTTATGCTAGCCAACCAATGCGCAGCACTTGCAGATGATTCAGGTTTATGCGTTGATGCACTTGATGGTGCGCCGGGTGTATATTCCGCTCGCTTTGCAGGTGAGCATGCCACAGATGCAGATAACAATGCCAAACTATTACATGATTTAGAGGGCGCAGAAGACCGTTCAGCCCATTTTATGTGTGCCTTGCACCTATCTACCCCCAATCACAAACACATAACCGCCGAGGGTAGGGTAGAGGGTTTGATTATTGAACAAGAAACAGGAGATACAGGCTTTGGTTATGACCCTTTGTTCTTCTGCCCAGAACTTGGAAAAACCTTTGCCCTAGCTTCAGCAAAAGAAAAAGCGTCTGTTTCCCATCGTGGTCGCGCACTACGAGCTCTTCAACAAAAGCTTTCATGCCCTTAAAAACAAAGAAAAACATCTTTAATTTCTGATGTAATCATTTACCATAAACAGCATTTAAACCTTCTAATAATAGTAGCTCCCGCGTCTGTTTACCTTTCACAATCGCATCAGGGTTTTCACCGATTTCTTCAAGAGACATACGGGCATAGGTGCTTTTTTCTGTATCTTTCATACGCCGCCAATCAATTCTATCAATAATACCATCACCATTTTTATCAAACTTTATGGTTACTGGCGATGGATTGCTTTGCACTACTTTTGTTTTGGCTGCACAACCAAAAAGTGGCAGTGTTAAAAACACTGCCACCCCCAAAACAAACGTTTTATTCATGGAAATGAAAAACCTACCTAGTAACGGTAATGATCCACTTTATATGGACCTTCAACAGGCACGCTGATGTAGTCTGCCTGTTCTTGGGTTAATGTGGTTAAATTCACCCCAATTTTCTTCAAGTGCAAACGAGCCACTTTTTCATCCAAGCGTTTCGGTAATACATATACTTCGTTACCATAGTTGGCATGGTTTTCCCATAGTTCAATTTGTGCCATGACTTGGTTAGTAAATGATGCAGACATTACGAAACTTGGGTGACCTGTAGCACAACCAAGATTCACCAAGCGACCTTCTGCAAGCAAGGTAATACGCTTGCCATCTGGAAAGATAATTTGATCCACTTGTGGTTTTACATTTTCCCATTCGTATTGTTTCAAGGAAGCAACATCAATTTCATTATCAAAATGCCCAATATTACAAACGATCGACTGGTCTTTCATATTGACCATGTGGTCATGTTGAATCACATGGTAGTTACCTGTAGTCGTCACAAAAATATCGCCCAATTTACAAGCATCATCCATTTCAACCACGCGATAACCTTCCATCGCAGCTTGAAGCGCACAAATAGGGTCAATTTCTGTTACCCAAACCGTTGCACCCATACCTTTAAAGGCTTGCGCACAACCTTTACCCACATCACCGTACCCCAAAACAACAGCGATTTTACCTGCAATCATGACGTCTGTTGCGCGTTTGATACCATCTAACAATGATTCGCGACAACCATAAAGATTATCAAATTTTGATTTGGTTACTGAGTCATTCACATTAATGGCTGGTACTTTTAATTTACCATCACGCGCCATTTCATACAGGCGGTGAACACCTGTTGTTGTTTCTTCAGACAAACCCTTGATGCCTTCTAATAATTCAGGATATTTATCATGAATCAGTTGGGTCACATCACCACCATCATCTAAAATAAGGTTGGGAACCCAGCCATCAGGACCATGTACGGTTTGCTCAATGCACCACCAAAATTCTTCTTCCGTTTCACCTTTCCAAGCAAAAACAGGAATACCTGCATCAGCCATCGCTGCTGCTGCTTGATCTTGTGTAGAAAAGATATTGCAAGAAGACCAACGAATTTCTGCACCCAGCTCAACCAATGTTTCCATCAATACTGCTGTTTGAATGGTCATATGCAAACAGCCCACAATACGTGCGCCAGCCAAAGGCTTTTTGCCTTTATATTCTTCTCTTAATGCCATAAGCCCGGGCATTTCTGTTTCCGCAATTTTAACTTCTTTGCGACCCCATTCTGCCAATGACATATCAGCGACTTTATAATCTGTAAATTCAGACATTCTCATACTCCTATATTAACCACGTCTTATGCATGGTCTAAAAAATATGAGCACCGTTGTTTAACATAACGACTGAGCCTAACGACGTGAACCACGTCGGCGCAGTGCTCCTCAGCCTAAAAAGGTTTATCGATTAACAGCTGCTTTTAATGCATCCACTTTATCTGTTTTTTCCCATGTGAAATCAGCAAGTTCACGGCCAAAGTGTCCATAAGCTGCTGTTTGCGCATAAATTGGGCGCAACAAATCAAGTTCTTGCACAATACCTTTAGGACGCAAATCAAATACTTCTCGCACCGCTTCGGCAAGCTTGGCTTCATCTACTTTACCTGTACCAAAGGTGTTCACCATTACAGATAGTGGGCGTGCCACACCAATGGCATAAGCGACTTGCACTTCACAGCGATCTGCAAGCTCTGCTGCCACAATATTTTTTGCTACATAACGCATCATATAACATGCTGACCTATCTACTTTTGTTGGATCTTTACCCGAAAATGCGCCGCCACCGTGATGACCAAATCCACCATAGGTATCCACAATGATTTTACGACCAGTCACACCGCAATCACCCACAGGACCACCAATCACAAAACGCCCTGTTGGATTGATGTGATATTCTGTTTTGTCATGCAATAAACCTGTTTTATCCAATACAGGATGTACAATTTCTTGCATCACACCTTCAACCAAATCTTCATGGCTTACATCAGCTGTGTGTTGTGTAGAAACAACCACAGCATCAATGGCTACAGGTTTTGAGTTTTCATAGCGTACTGTGACTTGAGATTTTGCATCAGGGCGCAAATATTTTAATACACCTGATTTGCGAACCTCAGCCTGTTTTTCCATCAACTGATGTGATAAATATACAGGCATAGGCATCAATACATCTGTTTCATTGGAAGCGTAACCAAACATCAAACCTTGATCACCTGCACCTTGATCCAAATCAAGGCCTTCGCCTTCATTGACACCTGCTGCAATATCCACAGATTGTTTATCCATGGTCACCAACACCGCACAAGAAGCATAATCAAAACCCATATCTGATGAGTTATAACCAATTTCTTTGATGGTGTTTCGCGCGATTTCTTGGTAATCAATAATGGCTGATGTGGTAATTTCACCTGATAAAATCACCATACCCGTATTCACCATGGTTTCACATGCCACACGTGCTGTTGGGTCTTGCTTTAAAATAGCATCCAATACGCTATCTGATATTTGGTCTGCAACCTTATCAGGGTGACCTTCACCCACAGACTCTGATGTAAACACAAAATTTCTACTCATCGATTCTTCCTGTTTTTTCCTGTTTTTTCTATTCTAACTTCTTACGTTTAAGCAAACTCTGGTAACTGCTCTGCGTCAAACACAGGACCATCCACACACACTCGCTTATATTTTTCTTGTCCGTCTTCAATCGTTTTCACCACACAACCTGCACAGCCACCAATGCCACAAGCCATATATTCTTCCAAGCTTAACTGCGCTGGTATCCCAAATTCACGCCCTAGTTTAGCAACAGCATGAAGCATAGGGTGGGGTCCACATGATAACAATACACATCGCCCGCGCTCTTCTTCACTTAAGGCTGATAAATAATCCTTAACCAAGTCAGGTACATGCCCTTCATAACAACCATACAAACCTGCATTGGATGCCAATCTGCAGGCAATACCACGCTCTTCAAGTGAAGATATGGTTAAAGTCGTGTTTCCAGCAATACCTGGCAACATAAAAGTGGAAGGCTTTAAAGCAAAAGGAAAAGGAACTTCCGAGCCTGCAAATAAAACTAAATCTACTTTTTGTGCCAATACATCAGCCACAAACACCATAGGTGGAACACCCACACCACCACCAATCAAAACATAACGCTTACTTGTATCAGATAAGTCAAAAGGCACACCAATCGGTCCTAACATGGGTATAACTTCACCCTTCTTACGTTGTCCAAGTTGCTCCGTGCCTTCGCCAATTTTTTTGTACAACAAATCTATGGTGCCCTGTCTTGGGTTGGTTAACATGATAGAAATAGGGCGGCGCAACGGCAACGCATCTGAAACCCGAATATGTACAAATTGCCCTGGTTTCGCTGTTTTTGCTGTTTTTGGTGCTTTTAAACGCATAATACATTGATCCCCTTCATGGGATACATTTGCCAATATTTCTGCGTATTCTTCAAAAATTGTGTTTCGCTGATTCTTCATGAGGAGTGAATACTGAATAGTAAACACAGATTCGTCCACGAAATCCTTCAATGTATAATAATCACATGTGAATTATCCGCTTTTTTGGTTATGCTTACGCCATGAATCATCAAGAATTATGGGAAACCATTAAGCTACGTTTATCACCACAATTATCTCCTGCAAAAATGGGGGCATGGATTGAACCTGTTTCCACACAGTTGGATGACAATACTTTAACCCTAAAAGTACCCAATCAGTTTTTTATTGATGGTCTCAAAAGTGACTGCGAACAATATATTTTAGAAGCACTACAAACATTAAACTTACACCACATTAATTTAGAATACTTGATTGATGCCTCCATTGAACTTTCCCCTGTTCAACAAACCAAAACATCTACACAAAAACAAAATATTGATGGTTTTATTGATGAACGTTTCACCTTTGAAAACTTTGTTGTTGGCTCAAGTAATGAGTTTTGTCATGCCGCTAGTTTGGCTGTTGCAGACCAACCCGGCGCACAATACAACCCATTGTATATTCATGGCGGAGTTGGTTTAGGTAAAACACACCTGATTAACGCCATTGCTAACCATTTGGTTGCCCATAAAGATGTGCGTATTGCCTACCGAACAGGTGAACATTTCACCAATGAACTCATTGATGCTATCCGTGGACAAAAAACATCCGCATTTCGTGATAAATATCGTAAAGTCGATGTATTAATTATTGATGATATTCAGTTTATTGAAGGTAAACAAAGTACACAAGAAGAGTTTTTCCATACTTTTGATGCCTTACACAAAGCACAAAAACAAATCATACTCACTTCAGACCGCGACCCTTCAGCCATTAAACATTTGGCAGAACGATTACGTTCACGATTTAATTGGGGTCTAGTTGCTGATATTCAACCACCTAATTTTGAAACACGTATGGCTATTTTAAAGAGCAAAGTGGAGTTGGCAGGTATTACACTTGATGATGATATTTGTTTTTTACTTGCCTCTAAAATATCCAGCAATGTTAGGGAGTTAGAAGGCGCACTTACGCGCTTAACGGCTTATGCCAAACTATCAGGTAAACCCATAACCATGGAACTAGCTCAAGATAAGCTACGCGATCAACTCAACCTTCAATCCAAAACTATTACGATTGAAGAGATTCAAAAACAAGTTGCTAACTATTATAATGTACGTATCCAAGATATGAAATCTAAAATACGTAAACGTAATATCGCTTACCCTAGGCAAATTGCGATGTACATTAGTAAGGAGCTTACCAAGTTATCCATGCCTGAAATTGCTGATAAATTTGATAAAAAAGATCATACAACAATTTTATATGCACACCGAAAAATTCAACAAGAACGGAATCAAAACCAAGATTTTGATGATGAAATCAACCGTTTGATACTACTTCTTAAACAAGGATAAACCCGTATGAGCTGTGGATAAATACATGTACAACCTTACGACTATACTGTGGATAAGTTGTGATTGAAAAGATAATCTGTGATAAAAAATAAAAAAAGCATATTATCCGCAATCTATCCACAGGTTGTGAGAACATATATACACCGAAAAACTTTATTTAAGTGTTTGTTTTGTTTATGATTAGCATGCTTATCCTACTTATAAACAATGCCTACGATGACGATAATTAAATTAATATAAGTGAGAGAATATAACAGTATGCATATTAAAATTTCCAGAACATCACTTTTTCAACAAATTCAACGTTGTCAAAATATCGTTGAAAAAAGAAATACTAATCCAATTTTAGCAAATATCTTATTTGAAACTGTTGAACAAACATTAAAACTTACAGCCACTGATCTTCAAGCAACTTATACCAGTATACAAAATGCAGAAGTTCTTCATTCAGGTTCATTTACGGTTGAAGCAAAGAAGATTTTTGAAATTGTTCGTGAACTAAACCCTGAAACACCTGTTGAATTAAAAATAGAAGGTTCTTTTTTAGATATCACCAGTGGTGGCGTAAAGTTTAAGCTTGCTACCAAACCAGCTGATGAGTTTCCTAATGAACCAGCTGATGAAACAGATTTAACCATACAGGTACCTGGTCACGAATTGGCAAATATGATTTCATCAACCAGTTTTGCGATGTCCAATGATGAAACAAGAAAATATTTAACAGGTAGTTTATTTGAGGTTTCTAAAGAGCATGGTATTCGTGTTGTAACGACTGATGGTCATCGTATGGCATTATGTGAATTTAAACTTGATTCAAATCACGAGGAAACAGAATGTATTGTTCCTAAAAAAGCAGTGATGGAAATTAAAAGGCTTGCAGAAGAATCTGAAGAAGATATTAGTTTATCTCTTGGAAAACAACAAGTTAGGATTGAAGTTAACCAGCAAAGGTTTACATCAAAAGTGATTGATGCCAAATATCCAGTGTACGAAGATGTTATTCCAAAAGATAACCCATATACAGCAAGTATTGATAAAAATTGTTTGGATCAAGCCTTGCGTCGTAGTCTTGTAGTGGCTAATGACTTTACACATGACGTGAAACTTACCTTTGCTAATGATAAATTATCCATTGCAGCGCATAATACCGAGCAGGAGCAGGCTGAAGAAGATATTTCCATATCCTACCAAGGCTTAGAGGTTGAGGTGGGCTTTAATGCTAAGTATATGCGTGATGTTTTGTCTGCAATTCAAAGCCCTGTTGTGAGAATTCAACTTAAAGACAGCTTGTCACCTGCATTACTTTTAGAAGAAGAGCATGAGCGTTCTCGACATGTATTAATGCCGATGCGTATTTAGGTTTATCTTGATATTTAGACCACTTTGACTGCATAATGCAGCACAATAAAAATTACATTAAAGTTTTTTGTAAAAAAGATTAGGGAGTATTTATGTCTGTTAAGCATCCTGTAATTTCTGTAACTGGTTCATCTGGTGCAGGAACAAGTACTGCAAAAGTAGCCTTGGAACATATCTTTCATCGAGAGAATGTAACACCAGCCGTTGTTGAAGGTGACTGTTTTCATAAGTTTGATAGAGTAACATTTAAAGAAAAAGCAAAAGAGTTTGAAGCAGCTGGTAAACGTTTAAGTCATTTTTCTGACGAAGCAAACTTATTTGATAAAATTGCTGAACTTTTTAAGTCGTATGGAGAAACAGGCAAGGGTAAGGTTCGTACTTATGTTCATGATGATGAAGAAGCGAAGGTTTATGGCGTAGAAGCTGGTAAATTTACCGATTGGAGAGAAATCGGTGAAGGGTCAGATTTGCTGTTTTATGAAGGTTTGCATGGTGGTGTTGAAGAAGTTCGCCCTTATGCTGATTTAATGGTTGGTATTGTACCTGTGGTAAACCTTGAGTGGATTCAAAAAATACATCGTGATACTGAAATGCGTGGTTATTCATCGGAAGCTGTTGTTGATAACATTCTGTCTCGTATGCATGACTATGTTCATTTTATTACACCTCAATTTAGCCATACAGACATTAATTTCCAACGTGTACCTTTAGTAGATACCTCAAACCCATTTATTGCACGTGATGTACCTACACCTGATGAAAGTTTGATGGTCATTCGTATTCGTAAGCCTGAACGTTGGGGTATTGATTTCCCATACTTGTTATCCATGTTGAATAACTCATTTATGTCTAGACGTAACACATTGGTTGTTCCTTCAAGTAAGATGTTGTTGGCGATGGAATTGATTTTCTCTCCTATCATTCATGACATGTTGGAAAAACGTTAATCTTAATTTTGTAAAAAAGTTGTTAAAAAGGGTGGCTTGTTTAAGCCACCCTTTTTTTTATTTTTTTATAATAATGCTTTTTATACTTATTTTTTTGTTTTTTATATCTAAATATTGTATTTATCTCTTAAATATAATTTAGCCATAGAAAGTTTATTTGTAACTTATATTATTTGTTTATGAGTAGTAATAAGCAAATGTTTCACGTGAAACACCCAGATGGTGAAGTTGATGTTTTAGTAATTGGTGCAGGTCATGCTGGTTGTGAGGCAGCAATGGCTGCGGCACGCCGTGGTGCTAAGGTTCGACTTATTACACAAAATCTTGATACGATTGCTAAAATGTCATGTAACCCTGCTATTGGTGGTGTGGGTAAGGGGCACTTGGTTAAAGAAATTGATGCCTTGGGTGGGGTAATGGGTGTTGTAGCTGATAAAGCTGCACTGCAATATCGGATTCTTAATCAACGCAAAGGTCCTGCTGTGCAAGCGACGAGAGCGCAATGTGATAGGCGTTTGTATCATATTGCTATGCGTAAGTTGATTGACGAACAAGATGGTTTACACCTGTATCAAGGAAGTATTAATAACCTATTATTTAATCAAGGTGAAATTCATGGCGTTGTAGATAGTTTTGGTGTAGCGCACTTTGCACCCACGGTTATTTTAACGACAGGTACTTTTTTAGGTGGGTTGATTCATATTGGGGATAAACGGTTTCCAGCGGGTCGTTTGGGTGACGCGTCAATTGATGGTCTTACACAAGAGCTTTATCAAAAAGAATTTCGTGTTGGTCGCTTAAAGACAGGAACACCACCACGTTTAGATAAAAGAACCATTGATTGGGATAGTTTGGAGCAGCAACCTGGTGATACTTCAGCTGTTCCTTTTTCCATTTTGCATCAGCAGGTGACGCAAGTGCAAGATAATTGTGCTATTGTTCGAACAAATGAAGTTACTCATGATATTATTAGGGATAACCTAGAGCGTTCACCAATGTTTTCTGGTCAGATTGAAAGTAAGGGGCCTCGTTACTGTCCAAGTATAGAAGATAAGGTTGTTCGTTTTGCTGATAAATCAAGCCACCAAATATTTTTAGAGCCTGAGGGTAGTGACCATGCAGAGGTTTACCCGAATGGTATTTCAACTTCTTTACCCATTGATGTTCAATGGAAGTTTTTGCGCTCTATAAAAGGGTTAGAGAATGTAAATATTATTCGACCAGGTTATGCGATTGAATATGACTATGTTGATCCAACAGAGCTTAGGTTAACGCTAGAGTGTAAAAAAGTTCCTGGTTTGTTTCATGCGGGGCAGATTAATGGTACAACAGGTTATGAAGAGGCAGGTGCTCAAGGTTTATTGGCTGGGATTAATGCAGCTTCTAAGGCATTGGGTTTGGAAGCTTGGGTGCCAACTCGGTCAGAGTCTTATATTGGTGTGATGGTTGATGATTTGGTGCATAAGGGTGTAAGTGAGCCTTATCGTATGTTTACCTCTAGGGCTGAGTTTCGTTTGCAACTACGAGAAGATAATGCAGATATACGTTTATCGGGTCATGCTTTAAAACTTGGTTTATTGAAAGAGCCTTGGGCTTCATGTTATGAACAAAGGTTTAAGATGTATACAAAAGCTAAAGAATCAATACAAAATATTAGTATTGGTACAGGTAAGGAGTGGGTTAAAAAATTAAACGACTTATCTTTGCCTGTACCAAAACAGGTGATGCCTATTGCATCCTATTGCCATCGTTCAGATGTTGATGTAGCTAAGGTTTTACCTTTATTGGAACTAGGTGAGCTGAATGCTAGAGACGAGGTGTCTGTAAGAGCGTTATTGCATTATGATGGATATTTGGATAAGCAGCAACTTGAGGTTGATAAATTTAAAAACTTAGAAAAAATTCAAATACCATCAGATATTAATTATGCGGATGTTTTAGGTTTAAGTACTGAAGTTCGCCAGAAGTTAAGCGCCAGTCTTCCTCAAACTCTAGCTCAAGCCTCACAAATATCAGGTGTAACGCCAGCAGCTATTAGTTGTATGTTGATATGGTTGAAGTCAAGATCACAAGTCAAAGGGGGTTGGGGTGATTGATACTAGGCAACAATTGTATTGTGATGAGGTGATGAAATTTCGTAAAGTTTTAAACCTTACTTCAATTAAAGACCCAGTTTTATTTTTTCAAACTTTTATTGAACCATCGGTTGCTTTGTCTAAATGGATTGATGATAAGGATATAGTTTTAGATATTGGCAGTGGTATGGGGGTGCCTGGAATACCACTGTTAATCCATAATGAAAACATCAAGGGTATTTTGGTTGAGAGAAGAAAGAAGCGGACTGAATTTATACGGCACGTCATACGTAAACTAAAATTAAATGCAGATGCTTATGATGCTGATATTAATGATTTGGATTCTTTGAATGCAACAGTATGTGTAGCAAGGGCTGTTTCTGAAGTGCGCCTTTTATTGAAGATGTGTGATAAACATATTGTCGATGGTGGTAGGGCTGTGTTACCCGTTCCTGATGAAGCAGTTTTACCTGATGTTGATGGTTGGTGTTTAGAAGAGGATTATCGACCCAAAGATATGCAAAGGGTTGCATGTTATGTTAAGGGTGGAAATGAAGATGTTGGAGGTGTTTCACGTGAAACATAAAAATTTAGGTCCTGTGTTTTCTATTGCAAACCAAAAAGGGGGTGTAGGGAAAACCACCACAAGTATAAATTTAGCAGCATCATTATCAGCATTTGATAAGAGGGTTTTAGTTTTGGATTTAGACCCACAAGGTAATACAACTTCTGGGTTGGGTGTAGATAAAGACACTGTAAAAGTAGGTATGTATGAGTTACTAAGCCGAGGGGAAGACCTTCAAGAAGCAATTATGGAAACAGGTTGTGAAGGCTTGTATTTAGTTCCTGCCACCATTGATTTGTCAGGTGCTGAAGTTGAGTTGGTGAACCTAAACGCAAGAGAGAAAATCTTAAGGACTTGTCTTCAAAACTATGATGGTGAGCCATTTGATTATGTAATTATCGACTGCCCACCAGCATTAAATATGTTAACGATTAATGCGCTTACAGCTTCTGATCGTGTGTTGGTAACTTTGCAGACTGAGTTTTATGCTATGGAAGGTTTGAGTCAGTTGATGGATACCATTCGCCGTGTTCGAGCTAACTTAAATGAACATTTAGAAATTGAAGGTATTCTTTTAACTATGGTGGATAGAAGGAACAATCTGTCTAGCCAGGTAGAAAAAGATGTGCGTGAATATTTTGGAGCTCAGGTTTATGAAGCAGTTGTTCCAAGAAACGTACGTTTGTCTGAGGCACCGAGTTATGGTTTACCTGTGATGTATCATGACTTACGCTCTAAAGGAGCACAGGCGTATTTTCAAGTTGCTCAAGAAATGATGCAGCGCGAATCAATTGCTGTTTAATGTGTAATAAAGAAGGGTAGGGAAAGCTATGAAAACACCACAAAAAAAGAGACAAGCTTTGGGAAGAGGGTTGAATGCATTATTGGGCGATAAACCAACACCAGAGGTTTTGGCGCAGGCAACATTGATACCAATATCTAAAATTAAACCCAATAAATATCAACCACGTTCCAACTTTGATAAGGATGAGTTGCAAGCACTTGCAGATTCGATTAAACGTGATGGTGTATTGATGCCAGTTTTGATTCGCCCACAGGGTGATGGTTATGAACTGATTGCAGGTGAGCGTCGCTGGCGTGCTTCACAAATAGCTAAGCTACATGAAATCCCAGCTGTAGTTCGAGAAGTTGATGATTTACAGGCATTAGAACTTGCCATTGTGGAAAATGAACAGCGTGATGATTTAAGTGCTGTAGAGTCTGCACGTGCTTACAGACGGTTGATGGAAGAATTTAATTATACTCAGCAACAGGTGGCTGAAAGTATAGGTGTTTCTCGGGTTCAGGTGAGTAATTTAATTCGTCTTTTACAGTTGCCAGAAGCCATACAACTTATGTTGGAGGAACGAAAGCTTAATATGGGGCATGCTAGACCGTTGGTTGGTCTTGCGGCTGCAGATGCGATTATGCTGGCGAAAACTTGCATTGAGAAAGGTTGGAGCGCAAGGCAGATGGAAAAAGAGGCTAGAAAAGCGAATACCTCTAAGCCTACAAAAAGTGAGGTTGATGCTGATATTCTAGCTTTAAGTGAAGAATTAAAACGAAACTTAGGTTTATCAGTAAGCTTAACACGAAAAAAAGATGGTTCAGGTGAAGTAAAGATTGCTTTTGCACACAAACAAGAGCTGGATAGAATAATAAAAAGCCTGAGGAGTTACCAATAATCAAGTGTTTATGAATTCTTTAGTAAAAAGGTGGGGGAAACATAGCTTTTTATTAGCAACAATACTTTTTTTGATATTTGTAATGTTTATAACATCAATACAAGGTAATGCAGGGCGTAATGATACGCCAGTGATTCATCATGAATGGATTTTACCATCGATTAAAACCAGCCATGATGTTGAAATAACCGAGGTAGTTAAAAGTGGTGATACAGCAGGTCTAATTTTGGTAAGATTAGGGCTGCCAGCATCAGAAGTAGCTAATGTAACCCATACTGCTGCACCAGTTTATAATTTAAAAAATATACGTATTGGTCATAAGTTTAAGAAAAAGATAAGTGATCAATATATTGAAATTAATTACCAAATAAATGCAAAAGAGCGTTTGGTTTTAACATCTGAACCAGGTAAAACATGGCGAGCAAAGCTTATTCAGAGACCAGTATTTACCCGAATAAATATGGTGGAAGGTGTTATTCAAGATAGTTTATTTTATGATGCTGGTAAGGCAGGTTTAGAAGACGCTTTAACGATTCAATTGGTTAATATTTTCGCTTGGGATATTGATTTTGTTCGCGACCTACGTAAAGGTGATGCTTTTAAAGTGTTGTATGAAGAATCTTTTGATGATGAAGGTAGGCGCGTTGATTATACCATTTTATCAGCAGAATTTACCAATAGAGGGCATGTCTATACAGCCATACGTTATACCGATAAAAAGGGTAATATTGAGTATTATGATGCGGAAGGGAGAAATCTTCGTAAGACATACTTGAAATCACCTGTGCGCTATTCACGTATATCATCTCGTTTTTCAGTGTCCCGTAAACATCCTATCCTAGGGTATACACGAGCTCATCGAGGTGTGGATTATGCTGCCAAATCAGGCACACCAATTCATGCTATTGGTGATGGTAAAGTTGTTTACAAAGGTTGGAAAGGCGGCTACGGGCGGTTTATAGAAATCAGACATACCAACGGTATTCACTCAACGGCTTATGCACATATGTCTCGTTATGCAAAAGGCATACGAAAAGGAAGCTTTGTTAAGCAGGGGCAAGTTATCGGATATGTGGGTATGAGCGGGTTAGCTACGGGCCCTCATCTTCATTTTGAGTTTAGGTCTAGGGGAAGAGCTGTGAACCCATTGCGAGTGAAATATAAAGCTGCCAAACCAGTTCCTAAAACAGAATTAACAGCTTTTCGTCTCAAAGCTAAAGAAATGCTGCAATTAATGGCTGTGCAAAGTCAGTTAAATGTCTGGGGATAAATCATGACAAATGATATACAACTTCAAGAAGAGTGGATTAAACAAGCTGAAAAGGTACTTGATATAGAGATAGTAGCTTTGGAGATGCAAAAATCAGCGTTAAATATTGATTTTGTTAAGGCTGCAGACCTTATTTTGAACCTCAAAGGAAAACTTGTCATTATAGGTATGGGTAAGTCAGGAATTATTGCACGAAAAATTGCAGCAACCTTTGCATCTACGGGTACACCTGCATTTTTTGTGCATGCTGCAGAGGCACAACATGGTGATTTAGGCATGATTACCAGTGATGATGCTGTGCTGGCATTATCACACAGTGGAGAGACGGAAGAAGTTTGTGGATTGCTACCAACAATTAAACGTTTAGGTGCGCCCATTATTGCGATGACAGGTGGTAAAACATCGACTTTAGCGCAACATGCTGATTTTTTATTGCACATCCCTGTTACGGAAGAAGCATGTCCGATGAATTTAGCACCTACAGCATCTACAACTGCAACTTTAGCCTTGGGTGATGCGCTGGCAGTTGTGGTGCTTAAACATCGAGGTATTCAACCCGAAGATTTTGCACGTGTTCACCCTGCAGGTAGCCTTGGTCGCCGTTTAATGTCGGTGGCAGATGTGATGCAAGTGGGTGATAAAATACCCATGGTTTCCCCGAAAGCCCACCTTTCAGATGCCATTTATACCATGAGCAGTTACCGTTTGGGGATTACAGGCGTTGGTGAATCTAAGAAGTTAGAAGGCTGTCTAACCGATGGGGATTTAAGGCGAATTTTACAACAAGACGGGCAGTTGGACATGACTATTCCTGTTGCTTCAGTGATGCATGTTTCACCACATACGATTACATATACACACTTGGCCAGTGAAGCTGTACGCATGATGGAAGAGAAAAAGGTGACAGTGTTGTTTGTTACCAATGAAAATGGTGAACTGGTGGGGGTGATCCACCTTCACGATTTGTTACAGGCAGGTATTGCATGAATTCGTATCAAAATTTTCCTTTAAATGTTGCTAAAGGCATCAAAATGTTGGTCTTGGATGTGGATGGCGTACTTACCGAAGGACATGTCACCATGACGGATAGTGGTGATGAAATTAAGAATTTTAATGTGCGCGATGGGCATGGCATTAAAATGTTGCAGCGAGCAGGTATTGAAGTTGCAATTTTAACTGGGCGCAAGTCTAAGGTGCTGGCGCACAGAGCCGCAGATTTGGGCATCCAATATTTGATTCAAGGAAGCTTGCGCAAAGCAGATGGTTTGAAGGATTTGTGTGAACAAGCGGGTATTTCACCTGAGGATTGCGCGTATATGGGAGATGATGTGATTGATTTGCCTGCCATGCGTCAGTGTCGTTTACAAACTGCACCATGTAATGCTTTTGTGGGTGTATTGAAACATGCTGCATGGGTTTCTGAATATGCAGGTGGTCAAGGTGCCGTGCGACAGCTATGTGAAGGTTTGATTTTAGCCAATGGTGGTTGGGAAGAAATTTTAGAGCAGGCTTATGGTGTTACACCACAGGATTGTGGCTGGTAACAATCGTGTTGACGGGCTTAAAATGGTCTTTTGTTGCCTTAAGTGTTGGCAGTTTATTGCTGGCTGCATATTTTATGCTTACTGCGAAACATAGCATACAAGAAGTATTGGATGTGGCTGCGATTCAATCGGGAAGTCGTGTAACCAACCCTGATATTAAAGCATATCAAGGGGACAGCTTAAATTGGCGTTTGCAGGCAAAAAGTGCGGTGGAAAAGAAAAACATATTGCTTTTAGAACAACCGTTGATTGATTTATATACCGCTTCACGTCAGGTGATTCCCATTCAAGGGGATACGGGTGATTATGATAAAAAAAGGGGAGTAGTTCACCTCAAAGGTAGTGTATCTGTATTTTATCATAGTTGGGATTTACGCAGTGAAACACTGTATGTTTATCAGAAAAAAAACATGTTATATGTGCCCGATGCATTTGTGATGAAAAAAGAAGGTATGGTGATTAGGGGTAAAAACATGCGTGTATGGCAAGAACAAGGTAGGGTTGTTGTTCAGGGTGGCGTACATATGGAAATTGAGGAAAAACAATGAAGTGTAGCTTGATATTGTGGGGGTTGTGTTATGCATTGGTCAATTGTGCACCCATGGCTTATGCACAAACCATGACTGTGGATGCAGACAGGTTTGAGTTGTTTCAAGAAGATCAGCGTGCTGATTTTTATGGGCATGTGGTTGTACATCACCAAGATATGGTGATGAAAGCGGATAAAATCATGGTGTGGTATCAAGATATAGATGGTAAAAATGAACTTAAATCTTTGGATGCTACAGGACATGTCATTATCACAACCAAGGTTAAACAAGGTAGTGCAGATCGCGCAACCTATCAGGCAGGATCAGAGCTTTTGATTTTAACAGGTCATGCCCAAGTGAAAGATGAGAATAGCGTGCTTGAAGGCGAAGTGATTGAATATCATACGGCAACAGAAAATATTAAGGTGCTTAAAGGTAAGTCAGGAAAACAAGTGCAATTTACCTTTGGCGAAGAAGTGAAGTAATGGATAAATCGCATTTATCAGCAACAAACCTAAAAAAGGTGTATGGTCATAAAACAGTGGTACATGATGTGAGCCTAGAGGTTTTTTCGGGTGAATGTGTGGGTTTGTTGGGTGCCAATGGTGCGGGTAAAACCACCAGCTTTTATATGGTGTGCGGGCTTGTGGAAGCAGATGGTGGTGATGTAACTTTGGATGGCGAATCTTTGGTGGATATGCCTATGTACAAACGTGCACGCAAAGGCATTGGTTATTTACCGCAAGAAGCCAGTGTGTTTCGAAAACTTACTGTGCGTGAAAACCTGTTGGCAATTTTTGAAACCTTAGATATGTCTGTAGAGAAAATGCATGAAGAATTGGATGCATTGCTTGCCGATTTTGGCTTGGAGAGTGTGCAAGAGCAAAAGGCATATACTTTATCGGGTGGGCAACGGCGGCGCACGGAAATAGCTCGTTGTTTGGTAACCAAGCCTAAGTTTGTCTTGTTGGATGAACCTTTTGCAGGGGTTGACCCTATTGCTGTGGAAGATATTCAGGGAATTATTAGTGATTTACGCGATAAAGGTTATGGTATTTTGATTACTGATCACAATGTACGCGAAACCTTGAGCATTTGTGATAGGGCATATTTGATGACAGCAGGTGAAATCTTGGTGCAAGGCTCGGCAGAAGAGATTGTAAATAATGATGATGCACGCCGATTATACTTTGGCGAAAGTTTTAGTTTGTAGGTGAGATATGTCCAATAACAAGAAACATAGCCCTATTATTATTGCCATGACAGGCGCATCGGGTGCGCCTTATGCATTGCGTTTGATTCAGCGTTTAGCCAAAAAAGACATTCAACTTCATTTGTTGATTTCAGATGCTGCGCGCGTGGTTTTAGAGCAAGAATCGAATTTTAAACTGACCTCTAACCTTGATGAGATGGCAAAAGATATTGCAGGTTTCACAGGTGTAGATGCCCAGTATCTTACATGCTGGGGCAATAAAGATTGGATGTCGCCTGTGGCATCAGGCTCTGCGGATATGCAGGATATGGTGGTTGTACCTTGCTCCATGGGTTCTTTGGCGCGCATTGCCACGGGTGCATCAAGCAATTTAATTGAGCGGGCAACGGATGTGATGCTTAAAGAGCGTAAAAATTTAATTCTTGTGCCACGTGAAACACCATTATCAGAAATCCATTTGGGACATATGTATAACCTGTCCAAAATGGGTGTTCGCATTATTCCTGCCATGCCAGGCTTTTATCATGAGCCGAAAAGTATTGATGATTTGGTAGATTTTATGGTGGATAGGATTATGGATCATTTGGGTGTGAATGATGGGTCAAACATACGCTGGGGCGCATAAGTTTTAGGAAGTAGGAGATAGACATGGCAGTTGATAGCAAAACATTGGACGACATTTCAGAAAAAATCGCATCAGGTATCAAAATGCTTGGTGGTGTAAAAATGGGTGCAGAAGCTCAAATTCAAAACATCGTTGAAGGCGCACTTGCACACTTTGATGTGGTCACGCATGAGCGCATGGAAGTACAAGAAGCCATGCTCAAAAAAGCACGCGAAGATTTGCAAAAGATGGAAGAACGCATCGCTAAACTGGAAGCACAACTTAAAGGGTAATTGATTTATGTTGGCGCGATTAGCTAGCGCATCGCTTCGTGGTCTTGAAGCTGAAGCTGTTGATGTTGAGGTAGATTTATCGCGGGGTATGCCTTCGTGGAGCTTGGTAGGGCTGCCCGATGCAGCAGTTCGTGAGGCTAGAGATAGGGTTCGCGCAGCCCTCTTAAACTCTAATTTTGAGTTTCCATTACGTCATATTACTGTAAATTTAGCACCTGCAGATAAACGCAAAGATGGTTCACATTTTGATTTACCTGTGGCTGTAGGTTTATTGCTGGCATCAGGTCAGATTCATGTGGAAAATCAGAGTGATATACCCTTTTTGGCGGCTGAATTGGCGTTAGATGGTCGCTTAAATCCTGTGTCGGGTATATTGCCACTCACGCTTTTTGCCAAAAGCCAAGGCGTGAAACAAATCATTGTGCCATTGGGCAATGCCGAAGAAGCGGCGGTTGTGCAGGGCATTGAGGTGATTGCTGCGAGCAATTTATTGGAAGTTGCAGGGCATTTGCAGGGTAAACGTATATTACTGCCATTTTCTGCGAGTGAAACATCAACACAAGCCGAAGAAAAGCTGCTTGACCTCAAAGATGTGCGAGGACAACAACAAGCACGGCGTGCTTTGGAAATCGCAGCAGCAGGTGGGCATCATCTGCTGATGAGCGGCCCCCCTGGGTCGGGTAAAAGCATGTTGGCATCTCGGCTGCCAAGCATTATGCCGCCGCTCACAGATGAACAAAGGCTGGCAGTTGCAAGGGTTTACAGCATTGCAGGCGAAGCGAATGCACGTTCGCCCATGTCATCAATTCCACCTTTTAGATCGCCACACAATTCGGCATCTGATGTTGCGATGATTGGTGGGGGGCAAGTTCCAAAACCTGGGGAAGTGACCAAAGCATTGTTTGGCGCATTGTTTTTGGATGAGCTACCAGAGTTTAAACGCCCAGTTTTAGAAGTTTTAAGGCAACCCTTAGAAAGTGGTACGGTAAGTATTGCCAGAGCTGCGGATACGCTAACCTTTCCCGCAGAATTTCAGTTGGTTGGTGCGATGAACCCATGTCCTTGTGGTTATTTGGGGCACCCATCGAAACCGTGTAGGTGTTCACAAACACAAGTGTCTCGTTATGTGGGTAGGATTTCAGGGCCATTGTTGGATAGGTTTGATATTCGTATTCATGTGCCACCCGTAGAACATGAGGAATTAACGCAAATGCAAGCAGGTGAATCATCTGCCTTGGTCAAAGCAAGGGTGCTTAAAGCAAGAGATATTCAATATGCAAGGCAGGGTGAAGGTATTGTAAACGCAAGGCTTTTACCCACAGCTTTAGAGCAATATGCCAAACCTGATGCGGAAGGCGAAGCTTTACTCAACACTGCATTAAACCGCTTTGGATTATCGGCGCGTAGTTATCATCGCATATTAAAAGTTGCGCGCACCATTGCTGATTTGGCAGGTGAAGGCCAAGTGTCATCAGCACATATTGCCGAAGCATTACAATATCGAGGAGACAGCGCATGAATATCGTGATTACGGGGGCAAACCGAGGTTTAGGCTTGGGTTTTGTGCAGCATTATTTGGCGCAGGGTGATGAAGTTTGGGCTTGTTATCGCAGCAACCTTGATGGTTTGGATGATATTCAAAGCGATAAACTGCATACGCTGCAGTTGGATGTAAGCCGTGATTTTGATGCGAACACTTTGGCTTTGCCCGATAGTATTGACCTGTTGGTTAACAATGCGGGTATTTATGGGCCGTATGGTGCTCAAGATTTGGATAGCATTACATCCGATGCCATGCTTGAAGTGTTTAACGTGGATTGCGTAGGGCCATTGCGCGTAGTGCAGCAGCTAAAAGAGCGGGTTATTCGAGCCAAGGGCACGGTTGCCAATATCAGCTCCAAGATGGGTTCAAGCGATGATAATGGTAGTGGTGGCACGTATGCTTATCGCGCTGCCAAAGCAGGTTTAATCATTATTTCCAAATCCATGGCGATTGATTTACAGCCTTTGGGTGTCTCTGTGATTACACTGCACCCGGGATGGGTGAGTACGGACATGACGCACCAGTCCGGTTTAATTGATGTGCAGACATCGGTGGCAGGTATGACGGATGTCATCAGTCGCGTTGATGATTATGAGCTGGGTCAGTTTGTTGCCTTTGATGGCAAGGTCGTGCCGTTTTAGGCTGGGCGCATTGACAATATTCGGTTTGATGGCTGTATTGCGAACAAGTCCTAAGCTAAGAGGTTGAGCAATTGTGAAGTATGCAACGGCGAAAGAATGGTGCGAAGCAGCGATGAAACGTGAAAATGGCGTGTCAGATGCTGAAAGCCAACAACGTCGAATGCTTGCAGAAGCGCATTATGCAAAAGAAAATGTGCAGCCCACCGCAGATATATTGGCTGACCATGAGCTGTATATTTTAGGCAAGATGGACATTGAAGAATATGAGCAATATTTGCTGTTGAAACACAGTCAAAATGCGCCCCAATAGAATAGTATAAACAGGAGACGAATGTGTCAGATACAGTAACCGCAAACAAGGTAGTAGAAATTCATTATACATTAACCAATGATAAGGGAGAAACCGTGGATTCATCGCGTGATGCAGCGCCATTACCCTATATCCATGGCAATGAGAATTTGGTGCCGGGCTTGGAAAAAGAACTGGAAGGCAAAAAAGTTGGCGACACCATTAAGACATCTATTGCACCTGCGGACGGTTATGGCGAGCGCAACCCTGAATTAATGCAAACTGTACCGCGTGAAGTATTCCAATTTGATGGTGAAATTGAAGTGGGTATGCGCTTTGAAGCAGAAGCAGAACACGGCATTGAACTGGTCACCGTGATTGCGGTGGATGATAAAGCGGTAACGATTGATGCCAACCACCCGCTTGCAGGCGAAACTTTAAACTTTGATGTGGAAATCATGAGTGTTCGTGATGCTACATCTGAAGAATTGGAACACGGGCATGTGCATGGTGAAGGAGGCTGTGGTCACTAACATGAGTATTCAAATTTATCATAATCCAAGGTGTAGTAAATCCCGCGCTGCGCTTAATCTTTTAGAAGAAAAAGGCGTGGAACATGAGGTCATAGAATACCTGAAAAATCCACCCACAGTTGAAGAGCTAAAAACCATACTTGATAAGCTGGGCATGGAGCCGCAAGACTTGATACGCACAGGCGAAGCCGAATACAAAGAGCATATTAAGGGCAAAGATTTAAGCCGTGATGAGTTGATTGCGCTGATGGTGCAATACCCCAAAGTGATTGAACGCCCTATTGTTGCTAACGATCTAAAAGCCGCTATTGCAAGACCTTTGGAACTTATATTGCCGATTATTGCTTAAGGTTTAAGGGAGGTTACCATTAAAAGGGTAGCAGTTCCTTTTTCTTTGTTAGGTTTTTTGTTGCTGGAGAAATTTTTTCCATATCTCACTTAAGGGTGCACTATACGCATCTGAGAATGCTGTTTCAAAGCCTTTTCCATCTTCAACAAATAGCAATAATGTTTTGAATTTCAATTTATCTAAATTATGCAAATATTCAACAAACATTGAAGCTTGGCGGTAAAACATGTGTGATTTTAAGCCATAGGAATATGCCGTTTTTCGAAAAATAAGGTTTCCGCTTGTCTCGGGATTAAAAGTTGAACCTTGATTGATTGCCTTTCTTGCTTCCTCTACTGTAACCTTATTAGCACCCTGACCACCAGAAACATAAGTAGCCAAACCTTCCTGAAACCAAGATGGGTAACCCGAATGCCATGAGATCATGCCCAGTTGTTGCTCAATATGAAGATGGGAAAGTTCGTGTGTAAGCGCATCTTGGTTTGATATGAAATTTTTTGGTGATAAAAACAGCCTTTCATTCAGTACACATCCAGCAGCATGATGGTTGACACAATAAGAAGTAAAGCTTTCAATGGTATTACATATGTGGACCTTTACGGGCTTTGTAAACTTTCTGTATTGCTTTTGTTCAACCGTTTGAATAGCTGAGTCAAGCTTTATAGCTACGGTTTGGGCATGCTTTTCAGCACCTTTTTCATATAAAATACGTGTATCTTGTTCTAATGTGATAAATTGGTCTGTTGATTTATTCATGGCAACCACTGCTTTTGCAGCAGTGCAGCCACTCATTATCAGGGCAATGTACATGAGTATAATAATTCGAACCATAATCCTCCTTTGAAGCCAGTTGTTTTGTGATTTTTTCACTCTGTACCCCACCACTTGGAAGCGAATCGCAACATATCGCCTCTGTGGCTCTTACCACTGGAGTCTTGAAGCATATGATTGCACCCTGGATAAACTTTGACCGTAAGGTTCTGTTTTTTCAACCTCTTAAACGTGTTCTGCAAAAAGTACACAGACTCTACCGGCACCATTTCATCTTCATCACCAACAATATAAAGGATGGGAATTGTTATCGTTTTGAGGTAATCCATGGGGTTCACTGGAAGAACAGATGCCCAATATTTATATGTTTGCCCAACTGCTTGTCTTTCAATGCTGTCGGGATGCTCTTTAACTTGTTGATACAGCTTATCAAAATCAATATTGTACTTCTTGCCCCATATTCTGAATTCATCAATCCCGACCATGCCTCCGCTGCCCAAAACCATCAGATGTGTTATCTGGGGTATTTCTGAAGCCAATTGTGCAGCGATATTTCCACCTTCTGATACACCAAAGATAATAAGCTTTTTCCCAGTAAGGCTTTCGTTTTTAATAATGGAGTTGATGAAATCCTTTTGGTCGCTTACCCACTGCGGATAATGATTATATCGGAGAAACTTATTTGATGGCTTAAATTGTCCTGTTTCTCTATGATCAACATACCTTTTCTGAAGTGCATATACAGTTACATTTCCATCCAAGTCTTCAAAATATGATTTTAGATAGTAATTAAGACTTGTATGACCGGATCCACCTATAAAAAACACAACTGTATCTGTTTTTTGACTATCACCTATTTGTACCTTGTAGTACGTTGCTTTATAACCGTCGCTCAGCGATATGTGATGTTGTTCTAAAGGGGAAATATTCGCAGAAACAAACATGCCTATTTTTGATGAGCAACCAGTCATCGACACGAAAATGATAATAGCTAAAGTCCAAATGTTTTTATTTGTCATCTCATATCACCAAAGGGCACAACAACCTTAATATCAGAATAATAGCCTTTATTATTACATGTTGAAAGCAAAGAGGTGACTAACTGTGGCATGGTTTTGTGAGGCCTAAAGCCAAAGAATAAACTTATGTAATGACGAAAGATTGCGCTTGGTTATAGTTTGCAGCAAAAGATGAGCAGGTATCGGAGCGTTAAACCGTGACATTTCAAGATTTATTGCTGACATTACAACAGTTTTGGGCAAGGCAAGGGTGTGTTGTGCAGCAGCCTTATGATAGTGCCATGGGTGCGGGTACATTTCATCCAGCCACCTTTATGCGCGTGTTGGATAATCAAGATTGGCGCACTGCTTATGTGCAGCCATGCCGCCGCCCCACCGATGGTCGCTATGGTGAAAACCCCAACCGCTTACAACATTATTATCAGTTTCAGGTGATTTTAAAGCCTGCGCCAGAAGACATTTTGGATTTGTATCTGGCATCGTTGCGCGAAATAGGCATTGATACGGATGTGCATGATATTCGTTTTGTGGAAGATGATTGGGAATCACCAACGCTTGGCGCATGGGGCTTGGGCTGGGAAGTTTGGCTCAACGGCATGGAAGTAACCCAGTTTACTTACTTTCAGCAAGTGGGCGGCGTGGAGCTTAGCCGTACACCGGGCGAGATTACTTATGGCTTAGAGCGATTGGCGATGTATATCCAAGGCGTAGAAAATGTTTATGATCTAATTTGGGTGAAGCAGCCTGATGGTAAGCAAGTTACCTATGGCGAAGTGTTCTTGCGCAATGAAAAAGAATTTTCAGCTTACAACTTTGAACATGCCAATATCGAATTTTTGCAACAGCAATTCGACCAAGCCGAAGGCGATTGCAAACGCTTGGCAGAATCAAGCTTATTTTTACCTGCTTATGAGGAAGTCATCAAAGCTTCGCACGCTTTTAACTTGCTTGATGCGCGTGGTGCAATTTCAGTGGCTGAGCGGCAACGCTTTATTGGCAGAGTGCGCGGATTATCACGCACCGTGGCGCAAGGTTATGCGGGGGCTGAATCATGAGTGATTTGAAGCCGTTACTAATTGAGATTGGTGTAGAAGAAATCCCAGCAGGTGTTGCGCCTCGCATGGGCAATGCTTTGAAGGCAGCACTGACTAAAGTGCTTAAAGATGCAAACATTGAAACATCAGATTTGGTGTTGGGTGTAACGCCTCGCCGTTTATTGATTCATGTTGAGTCATGCCCAACTATGCAAGCAGACCGTGAGCAAGTGATTTGGGGGCCGCCTGAAAATATCGCGCTTAAAGATGGCTCGCCTACACCTGCGGCGCAAGGTTTTGCGCGTAAATCAGGCTTAAGCGTTGATGACTTTGAATTTGCCGATAAAGGCGATGGTAAAGCTAAATATATGAAGGCAACCATCACCGTGAAAGGTCGCAAAGTGGCGGATATTATTGCAGAAGCTATGCCTGCGATTTTGCGCGGTTTGCCAAGCCCCAAACAAATGCAATGGCAGGATGGGGATACGAGAAGCGATGCCTTTATTCGTCCGATTCGCTGGATTGTGGCGCGTTTGGGCGATGAAGTTTTAGACTTTTCGTTTGCAGGTATTCAAGCAGGCAAAGCGTCTTATGGGCATAGAATGTGCCAAGATGCTAAGGGTGAAATTAGTGTTGAAAAACCTTTTGCATGGCTGAATGAACGCATGGTGGTTGCTGATAGGTCAGCGCGTAAAGCGAGTATTGCGCAAGGTTTATTAGAAGCTGCAAAAGCTGCGGGTGTATCTTTGGTGGAAGATGATGATTTGGTTGAAGAAGTCACCGACTTAACCGAATGGCCGCATGTGATTACTGGGCATTATTTGGAAGAATTTTTGAAGCTACCGATTGAAGTGAGCCGTATTGAGCTTAAACATCATCAACGCTGCTTCTCCACCAAAGATAAAGATGACCATACATCCAATGTATTTTTTGCGGTTGCCAATATCAAATCTAAAGACCCTGCCATGGTGGCGCATGGCAATGAGCGCGTGGTTAATGCGCGTTTGGCTGATGCGATGTTCTTTTTCGAGCGCGACCCGAAAGAAAGCTTGGAAGCGCGTGTTGAAAAATTATCTGAAATCGTGTTCCAAGATGGGCTTGGTATGGTGGGCGATCAAGTGCGCCGCTTGCGTGGGTTTGTACTTGATGCTGCGACCAAGCTTGGTGTAGAAGCCAATGATGCACAACGTGCAGCATATTTATGTAAATCCGACTTAACCACTGGTTTGGTGGGCGAGTTTCCTGAACTACAAGGTTATATGGGCGGCATTTATGCCAAAATAGATGGTGAAAATGATGCGGTGGCGGATGCGATTAGCCAGCATTATGCACCTGCAGGCGCAGATGATGCTTTGCCGACTTCGCCGATTGCCAAAGCCATTGCTGTGGTGGAGCGCGCAGATAAATTGTTGGGCTATTTTCACTTGGGTAAAATTCCAACGGCAAGTGCTGACCCGTTTGCATTAAGGCGGGCGGCGATTGGGCTTGTACGGTTGTTGGCAGATGAAAACAATCCGATTGATATGACCTTGCAGGATGTGTTGCAGGAAGCATCCAAGCAATGGAACCAACAGCGGGTAACTATTACGATTAGTGATGAAACGCAAGCAGCCGTGCTTACCTTTATTCATGAGCGTTTTTTGGGTCTAGCGGATAGTTTTGATGTGTCCAAACCTGCATGTGATGCAGCATTAGGTGCCAACTTAGCCCTACCACTGCATAAACATTTGCAGGTGGCGCATTTATTAACTGGATTTGCAGATTCCGAAGCAGGGCAAGCTGTGGCTGCGGCGAATAAACGTATTGCGAATATCTTGAAGAAAGCAGGCGATGTCAGTACTGATATTGATGAAGGTTTGATGGCGGAAGATGCAGAACAAGCATTGTTCAAAGCTTTGCAAGAAGCCGAGAGCAATTTCCCAGATGATGCAGAGGCGCAGCTCCAGGTGTTGGCAAGTTTACGAGAGCCTGTGGATGCCTTTTTTGACGGGGTGATGGTGATGGCTGATGATGAGGCTATCAAAACCAATCGTTTGGCATTGTTGGCAAGGTTGCGCGGGTTATTCTTGCGGCTTGCAGATGTGTCGAGGCTTGCCTGATTGGTAGATGATTCTATTCAAGGGCATAGGGCTCGGTTAAAACAACGGTTTGCCGAGCATGGCCTTGATGGGTTTCATGATTATGAAGTGTTGGAATTATTGTTGACGTATGTCATTCCACGCAAAGATGTAAAGCCCATAGCCAAACGGCTACTCAAACAGTTTAAAACGCTTGCAGGTGTGTTTGATGCAGAGGTTCAAGAGCTACAAACCGTGGAAGGTTTAGGGCAAGTATCGGCACAGTTTTTAAAGCTGGTGCGTGCTACGCATCTTGAATATTTGGCATCAGAGCTGGCAGAAAAGCCCAAGTTAGATTCGCCAGATGTGGTTAAAGATTGGCTGCGTGTAACTTTGCAGGATAAAAGCATTGAATATTTTGGCGCGCTGTTTACCGACCAGCAACATCGCTGCATATCCACGGAAATCTTGTTTGAAGGCACAGTGGATAGAGCAGTGGTTTATCCGCGTACGGTGGTTAAACGTGCATTGGCTTTGGATGCGAAAGGTATCATTATTTTCCATAATCATCCCGCAGGTACAGCGGTTGCAAGCGAACAAGATATTGCACTTACTCAGCAGTTGATTGAAGCCTGCGCAACACTGGATATTAAATTGTTAGACCACTTTTTACTGGCTGGGAAACAAGTATTATCCTTTCAAGAACAAGGTTGGTGGCCAAAATGAGGAATTATTTTGAAAGTAACCCTAATGAAGATTCTGCGCTTATTTATGCTTTAGCTGCAGGTGCTGCGATTTGGTTGGGTTCATATTTGTGGAAGCAATATAATAAGCCGAATAAAAAACTGCCGCCATTGGCTGATAAAAAGCACAAGCATAAAAAAGATGACGGTGCATAAACCCAAAGCAGACAAGAGAATGCGAGACTCTATATTATAGGCTTTATGCTGCATAGCTCAAGAGGTTTGTTTGACTATTAAGTATATAGCTGCTATGTTGAAGGGTACTCTTATTGTGGGGTGTGTGATATGCGTTTCATGTATTTTTTTCAAATGTTGCTGGTGCTGGTGTTTGCTACTTTGCCAGCACAGGCTAAAGCAAATGATCAGGCAGGTCGAGTTATGTTTCAGTTTGGAGATACGTGGGTGCTTAAAGCAGGTAAACCAATTGCCTTACACCAAGGTGACAGAGTGTTTCCTAGGGATGTTGTTGTTACAGGCAAACGTGGTCGTGTTAAGTTGCGTATGGTAGATGATACTATGGTCTATGTTGGAAGCAAAAGCCGCATTGAAATAAAAGCATATCAAATGAGTGGCGACAGTTTAATTAAAGGTTTCTTTGATATGCTGTGGGGTAAAGCTAGGTTCATGGTTAATAAATTGAAGAAAAAAGGCTCATCCTTTTCTGTGTCAACCAAAACTGCGGTGATTGGTGTGCGCGGTACAGAGTTTTCAGTTGAAGCACCAAGACCAATCAATCTAACACAAGCTAAGGCTTTGCAATTAAAACCATCGTTGGTATTACCAAAAAAACCAGTGACTATGATGTTATTTGAAGGGTCAGTCTTGGGCAAAAATATACGAGGTGGGCAAAAATTAATTAAACCAGGTATTTTGGCTAACTTTACGCCCAGTGGTAAGATTTTAACACGGAAAATTACTTCTAAGGATGTTAAAAGACTGGGAATTCAACGTTTGGCGAGACCAAGTGTTGGTGAACGTCCTCAAACACCAACTATGGTAACACCATTAAAAGCGAGCCAACCCAGTCAAGGTTCTAGACCTCAGCCACAACAGATAAAAGGTAATGATGAACAAGGGAGAGATTCTACTTCACGACGCACAGTAGTAAAATCAGAGGCTTTACCAAGAGCACAAACCGTAACACCAGTGAGCCCAAACACACGGGAAAACGCTACAACGAAAGTGCGACAACTAAAAAACTCAGGAGGTAAACCGCCTGTAGGCTCAGGCACAAGTGTACCAACAAGTCGTACACCGAGTATGAGCCAGCCTAAGGGTTCTAATGTTGCTCCAACACGTACACCAAGTATCAGTCAACCCAAAGGCACAGGTGTACCAACAAGTCGTGCACCGAGTATGAGCCAGCCTAAGGGTTCTAATGTTGCTCCAACACGTACACCAAGTATCAGTCGACCCAAAGGCACAGGTGTACCAACAAGTCGTGCACCGAGTATGAGCCAGCCTAAGGGCTCTAATGTTGCTCCAACACGTACACCAAGTATCAGTCAACCCAAAGGCACAGGTGTACCAACAAGTCGTGCACCGAGTATAAGCCAGCCTAAGGGTTCTACTATTGCTCCAACACGTACACCAAGTATCAGTCAACCCAAAGGCACAGGTGTACCAACAAGTCGTACACCGAGTATGAGCCAGCCTAAGGGTTCTAATGTTGCTCCAACACGTACACCAAGTATCAGTCGACCCAAAGGCACAGGTGTACCATCTGTTCGCAACCCAACGCCAACTCTTCACGTTAGTAAGCCTAAGCCTGTCACTCCAGCTATAAAGACTCCTCAGATTAGTAAGCCAGCACGCACAACCCAGATGAATATATCAACGGTTAGAGCTCCGAAACCTATGCCAACAGTAAAAGCACCCACCATGCGAGCGCCTAAAGTGCGCCCAAGTATTAGACCTTAGGCAGGGTAAAAGTCGTATATGTTTAAGTATTTCACCTTTTTTATCTTTTTACTTTTATTGTCATCTCAGCATGCCGCAGCAGTACCGCTTTGGTATAATATCCAGCCCTTGCCACAGGCATCATGGCTTTCCGATGTGGCTTGTTCCGCGGATGAGTGTGTTGCAGTGGGAGGGAGCGGTGCAAGTGTCAATATTCGAGCTAACGCAAGTATGATTGCGGGTGATCCTTATAGTGATGCTATTTTATATCGTGTGATGCGTGATACCAATGACTTTTTAGCCTTTCAAATTGGTACCACTAACGACCCATACGCACGTATTTTAAAAAGTAAGAATGGCTATCGTTGGGTAGCAACAGGCAATAAACTTGTTAGAGGCAATAGTATTGTTGTACCTACAGGCATGGTGAAAACCAATAGTCTCTATGTTGTTTCAGGATATGAATTATCTAATTTTCAACCCTTTGTGGCAACTAGCCCCAATATGCAAACTTGGACATATACGGCGATACCTGTTGGTACTTTTTTTAGTTCTGCCGCAGGTGTGGCTGCAAATACAAGCGGCTCAACGGTAGTGGTGGTAGGCTCATTCTCAGGTGCTACAAGCAATGTTTATACAAGTACGGATGGTGGGGCGACATGGGCATTTAAGGTAACGCCAACCACAGCGTCTTTATACGCAGTTACATGGGATGCGACCAACAAGCAATTTGTGGCCGCAGGCTTAAATGGTACTATCATCACAAGCCCTGATGGCATTAACTGGACAGATAGATCTATTACTGGTGCGACATTAGATATCAGAGGTATTGATGAGCATAATGGCTTGTTGGTTGGGGTTGGTATTGACTATAGTGGTACATCTATGGCGGTGTATAGTATAGATGCAGGCGCAACCTGGAATTATGGTTTAAATACAGGGACAGGCTTATATGATGTCGCATGGAACGGCAGCTTGATGCTGGCAGTGGGAAGCGAAGGTGACATTCGCGCCAGTTATGATGGTTTTTTATGGTTTGAGTGGGATTATGTTGAGGCAAATCCGCCCACGTATTATGACGTTGCAGTCAACGATTTATATACGGTTGTGACAGCAGGCAGCCAAGGTCGGCTTGATTATAGCCTGGATAGTGGTGCCACCTGGGCGAAAGGCCCTGCAACGCCAGTGCTGACAGAGACTTTTACAGCGGTTGAATGGGTAAAAGGCATCAATAAGTTTGTCGCGGTTGGCTCTAATGTGGCAAAAACGAGCAGTACAGGAAAATCTTGGATTAACGCGACAACATCACCATCAGGTACGGTTTCTGATTTAGCATCAAATAGCCCAGTTGCAGGGCAAGCCAAGCTGGTGGCTGTGGGTGGCACATCAGCATATACCAGTACCAATGGCAGCACATGGACACCGCATGTTACAGTATTTGGTTCTACAGTGCATGGCGTTGCAGCAAGCCCAGTTTCGCCTTATACCTTTGTTGCTGTGGGTGGGACTACGGTAACACCAAAGGTAGGAACAGTTTATAGCAGTGCAGATTCGGGGATAACATGGACAGCCAGAACTTCGCCAATCACACTGGCGGCAGGGGAATCCTTGCGGTTTAATGATGTGTTTTGGACTGATAAATATAAGTTTTTAAGTCCAGGTATATTCTTTGCTGTTGGTACCAAAACCCTAGCATCAGGTGATGTGGAAGGTGTGGTCATCTATTCATACAATGGCATAACTTGGAAGGATGGGAGTAATATCCTGCCCCTAGCCGTTCGGCAGAACAATCAATTTTTATCAATTAATGGTACAGCTTCAGGGTTAACGTCTGAAATTTTTATTGTTGGGCAAACATCCAATCAGTTTTCTCCTGCAGGCATGATTATTGAAAACAATACACCTAGCTTTTCTGTGTGGCAGCAAGTTCCCTTGCCATCTACACCCGCATTGCATGGTGTGGTGCCAACCAATGTTGGCGGTGCTATAGCTGTGGGTAAAACATCGGTTATCATTTCCAAACTGAGTGATACCACGCCGCCATCACAAATTGTGGCTCCTGTAGACTTAACATTAGAAGCCATCAACTCGACACCTGTACCGCTTACCGATCCAAAGATTCAGGCATGGTTACAGCAATTTTATGCTAAAGATAATCGGGATATTACGATTCTGGATATCCAAAATAACGCGCCAGCGACATTTGCACCCAATACTGTAACACCTGTTTCATTTACTGTCTCCGATAAAGCAGGCAATACAATTGCAACACCTGTGGTAAGGAGTATCACCATACAAGATATGCAGCCGCCTGTTGTTACACCACCTACGGATATTATCGTCGCGTCGGTTTCAGGTGTGTTGGGCGTGACCAATACTAATCCTGCGGTAGCAGCTTTTTTAGCTGGTGCAACGGCAACGGATAATGTGGATGGTGTAATTAACCCTATCAACATTAGCAATAATGTACCTGCACTGTTCCCGATTGGAACAACAACGGTCACTTTTTCTGCAACTGACTCGGGTATGCCTGCGAATACGGGTAGCGCAACAGCTAATGTTACAGTTTGGGACGCGCAAGCGCCGACTATTGTGTTGCCTACACCCGCGCATTATGAGATTGCGGCAACCAGTGCTAACCCTGTACCAATCACTGACCCTTATGTGCAACAATATCTTGGTTTGGTGACCGCGTTTGATAACTGGGATCCAGGCACATTAAGCGTAAGTAATGATGCGCCTGCAACATTCCCTGTTGGTACACAGGTGTTCATTGACTTTTACGCAACTGATGTTTATGGTAATGTGGGTCACAACCCATTGAACTCAGCATCTATCACTGTCAAAGATTTTGCACCACCTGTGATTACACCACCTGCAGATATTGTGATTCCTTCAACCAGTGGTTTAGGTGTATTCAATAGCAATACAGCCATTGTTGCGTTCTTAGCAGGTGCTAGTGCGACAGATAATGTGGATGGCGCGATAACTGTGGTGAGTACCAATAATGATGCACCTCAAGTTTTCCCTATTGGCACAACTACAGTCACCTTTTTTGTAGATGATGCGCAAGGCAATCGCGGCTATGCCAGCGCAAAAGTCACGGTTTGGGATGCACAAGCACCCATAGTATATTTACCTATACCTTCAGCATTGACTTTGTCTGCGGAAACTGCTTCTGGTTTGTCTGTGAATGACCCTTATGTACAGCAATTTATTAATGCTGTGGTTGCACTTGATGACTATGAAGGTGCTCGAACTGTGAGCCATAATGCACCGGCAAATTTCAGCTTGAATACAAAGGTTGATATTACTTTCACAGCAACAGATACCTATGGTAATGTAGGTACAGCTATAGGTTCAATTACAGTGATTGATGATACACCACCAATATTAACTGTACCTAATGATATATCGGTGCTTGCGACAAGTGCGTTAGGTACAGAGCTAAGTAACCCTTTGATTCAAACATTTTTAGCGGGTGCTACAGCGACAGATAATGTGGACACATCGGTTACAGTGTTTAATGATGCACCTTCTGTATTCCCAATTGGTACAACCAAAGTAACTTTCTTTGCTGATGATGTAGGAGGAAATCGAAGTATTGGTAGCGCATCTGTTGAAGTGATTACAGGCTCAGGTGGTACACCTGATGCGGCAAACTGCCTTGTAGGCCGAGGCAATTCAGTAAGCTGGGCTTGGTTAAGTCTAGTTATGCTGATACTGGGAACACGCTTAACCCGAAAATATCAATCGTTTGAACGGACTTAGTACGAACCTGAGAGTTGCGTATAATATCGTGTTTGGGTATAGCTTAATTCCGTTGCTTGGGAAGTAGCTTTTGCCCAATCATAGCCTAGGACAACATTAAGGTTGTATGTAGTACTAATATTATATTGAATTTTTGTGCTTGCCGTTGTGGTTTGGGCGGTAAAATAATTACCTGGTTTAATACTGGGTAGCGATGTGCCTGATTGAGGGTTTAGATAATTTCTATAAGTATAACCAGCAGAAACATCAAAACTTATCCCTTGATATATAGTACTTAAAGGTAGGTGGTGGTTTAAAGATAGGCTATGTTCTCTAAAAACACTATCTTGTGCCTTTTCATTTAGTACAGCATTAGTGTTAGTTAAGGTGCGCTCAAACAGTAGGCTATAGTCTATACTGAGCATTGCGCCAGTATCCGAATATATGATATAACCGCCTGTACCAAGGGTAGGTGAATTGGCATCCAAATATTGCATGTCGACTTCAAACCCTACTGCACCAAAAGCGTGGTTATATCGCTTTCGCATATAACTGAGGCTGGCATACAAAGATGATAGATTGTCCTTTGCGTTATAATTTAGCTTTAAACTACCACCATAGTTATTGGATAGATTATCTTCACCAAGATTAAAGATTTGGTAATCAAGCTTGCCTTCAAGTTTTAATTGAGGTGAGAAGGTATAGGTCAATGTTGGTGCAAAGAAATGCCCTGTGAAATTGTTACTTTTAGCAAAGTTTTCATTGTATGTCGTGGCATAGTAGGTGTATGCAAATTTAGTTTGTAACTTGTAATTGACTTCCCATGCGGTAGAAGAAAGAGCTGCAACCCATGTTTGTCCAGCACTGCTTTGGGGTGCAGCCTGTGGCACTGCACCTTTGGCATATGTGGATGATGCAGAGCCTGGATTATCATTGATGAAATATTCTGCTGAAAGATATAAACTGAATGGTTTTAAAGTAGACACTAAAGAAGCTTGATATTCTTTCGCTGTTGTAGCATATACGGAAGTAGTTTCGATTTGGTTAAACTGAGCGTTAGCATGCCTGTTTGCACCAAAGGCCATCATCATATTACCAAGTTGAAAGTGTGCAGCATCAGCATATGGTGAGTTTGATTGGGTTAATTGGTGATAGTAAACCATAGCATAGTCATATTGACCACCTTGCTCTAGTGCAATGGCATATTGAAATATGTTTTCAAAATCAAAAGGGTTTTGTTCAAGCATTGATTTATAAATAGGAATAGCTTTTTCAGGCATATTTGCTGCCATATATGTCGATGTGAGCAAGTGTTGATAATCAGGGAATAGGTTTGAGTAATCTTTAATGCTTTCTAAATAAGGTATTGCTGTTTTAGCCCGTTTGGTTTGCGCAAGTAAGCTGGCCATATAATATTTAGCATATGGGTTTTCTGGTTCACTTTCTAATACTTGTGTTAGCTTCTTTTCTGCAATATCAAAGTCTTGGAAGTTAATATCTTCAATAGCTTCACCTAATAGGGCTCCTATATCTTGTACGGGTTCTGCAAAAGTCAGCTGAACCGATAGACAACAAGCCACAAAGCTTATGATGATATAATTTTTCATACTCACCTCTACCTCTCATGTATATTAGTCAATCACTTGCTATAAATCTAGAGAAGATAAACATGAGGCAGTTAACTTTCCTTAATCATTAGCTTACTGGCTAAAAAATATTAGGGGCTGTCCCAGATAACTAGGTATTATTCTTTGTAACCCATTGTTTTAACATAGATAATTGCTGTTTTGGATTAGAGTAGTTAAAACGCCACTCACATTCCTTCAAAAAGTAGTAAAAGTGTTGCT
>JALWRX010000030.1 GCA_027080505.1 Ghiorsea sp. | reverse complement strand
AGTTTGAGGGGAAAACGCAATATGTATTGGTAAACGATGATGTTCTTGGCAAAACTGTACTCAAAGCAGAAAGTAATCATGGTGCATCAGGGTTATTTCGTGAAATCAAAATAGACTTAAATAAAACACCCTATTTAAACTGGTCTTGGAAAACATCCACTCACTTTTCAAACATCAATGAAAATGAGAAATTGGGCGATGATTTTGTTGCGCGTATTTATGTGGTTGTGGATGGAGGTTTCTTTTTCTGGAAAACGATTGCCTTGAATTATGTGTGGTCATCCTCGCATCAAAAGGGAGACAAGTGGGATAACCCTTTCACCTCCAATGCCACCATGTATGCTGTGGAATCAGGCGTGAAAAACCTTGGAAAATGGCAACAATACAAACGCAATGTCAAAGAGGACCTAAAAAATATTGCCGGCAAAGATACCCAATATATTGATGCCATTGCCATCATGACCGATACCGATAATAGCGGGCAATCGGCTACCACCTATTTTGGCGATATCTTTTTTAGTTCGGAATAAAGCATACACTCTCGCCCATGAGTGTTCGTATTGATAAATGGCTTTGGGCAGCACGCTTTTATAAAATGCGTAGTCTTGCCACCGAAGCTTGCAAAGGTGGGCATATCCTTATCAATGGCGTGCGGGCTAAGGCATCCAAAATAGTTAGCCTCCATGATGAAATCCACATTCAGAAAGAAAGTGAATCGTTTACCGTCATCATCACAGGTTTAGCGGAGAAGCGAGGCTCAGCCAAAATCGCCCAAGGTTTATATACGGAAACACCTGAAAGCTTAAGACACCGCGCAGAATGCAATGAACAAAAGAAGTTTCAAACCTATTTTGCACCCTCTCCAGACAAACGCCCTGATAAACGTAATCGACGAAAAATCCAACAATTTAAAGGACGATAACCCAAAATTAAAATACTTTAATAAAATCCCTTGCATGAGGATAATCACATGTTAAGAATTGCACTTGAAAAAGTAAGGGCACCCTACTTTTTAATTGGATTAAAATATTTCTCAGAGGGGAATTCAATGAAACATATTTCTACTGCCATTGCACTGAGTGCAATGCTAACCACACCTGCATTTGCATTCGATCAAGGGCATCACGCAGAAGGGGCACACGGTCATAAAGCTGTCGCTGATAAAGTGATTGCAGCACAACGTGAAGAGCTAGCCAAAAATACAGAAGGAAAAGGTTTTGGACCACAATCACCACGTGATATTGATCATGCAGCGGGTAATAATAAACGCATCTTTAGCACTGCACCTGCATATACGCGCATGAACCTTTGCAACATCCATTTCCATAAAAATGCAGAGCATAAAGGTGGTGAGTTCACCATTTACGCTGGCAACGGTAATGGCGAAGGCTATCAAAGTGGCTATCGCGCAGATATTTCACACTACAGCCATGCAGAGCTTGCTCCAACTAGGCATGACATTTGCCCAAGCGCACACTCTCATCTGGTACCAGGTGATACCATTGAAGTACATTACGTCTATACCACCGCGCAAGTAAAACCTGGCCCAACTTTGGGCTCTTGCTTGAGCGATGCCATTAAAAACCCACAACTTCGCGTTGAAGCCCAGGTTTATACCGTTGTGAACGACAAACACGCAGCAGATTTTATGGAACTTACCCAATACAAAAAAATTGGTGAATACTATCAAGCTACACATATCCCAAGTAACACTGGTACACCTGTTGCATACGAAGGCTCAACAACTGGCCCAGGCTACAATGAAAAAGGCTCTCCTTTTCAGGTATCTTGGAGCGTTCGCCCCAAAGTGATGAAAGTCAATATTGAGTCTGTTGGTCAATGGTGTAAAGGTAACGATTTTAAAGAAGACCATGCACATGGTGTTCGCAACCTTGTTAAAAACCCTGACTTGTTATCTAAAATCAAGTAATTCATATAAGAATATTAAAGCTGCCTTCGTATGGAGGCAGCTTTTTTTATGCCTTAAATATACTGCAAACGTCAAAAAACAAACATATCTTGCCAAATAAATTATCAGTGTCATTATTTTGACCGTCCAAACACTATCTTGGAGGGAAAAATGAAGCAGTCGGCATATATGTTATTGGTTGATGATGAGGAAGAACTTCGCTCCACCTTACAAGAAACCCTAGAGCTTTCGAACTACCATGTCATGACCGCTAGCAATGCTACCCGAGCCAAAGATGCTATAGAAAATGGTAAATTTGATGTTGCTATTCTTGATATTCGTTTGCCCGACGGTAGTGGTTTAGACTTACTCAAATCATTTAAAGAAAGTGACCCTGATATGGGAGTTATCCTAATTACAGGTTATTCCGAAGTTGAATCAGCAGTACAAGCCATTGAGTTGGGTGCTGATGACTTCCTCAAAAAGCCCTTTGAACCTGATGAATTGCTTATTCGCATCAAAGAGTTACTTAAAAAACGTGTTCTTAAACAAGAAAATAAAAAACTCAAACAAGAAATTCGCTCCAGTAAAAGCCAACATGGACTTGTTGGTCAATGTGACGCCATCAAACGTATACGTGACACCGCATTGCTGCTTGGGGATTCTGATAGCACAGTATTGATTACAGGTGAGTCTGGCACAGGAAAAGAAGTGCTTGCTAATATGTTACATCAATCAGGTAGCCGCGCGGATAAACCCTTTGTATCCATCAATTGTGGTGCTATCCCTGAAGAACTTTTGGAATCCGAGCTTTTTGGGCATGTTAAAGGTGCATTCACAGGTGCGGTGCGTGCAAGAGCTGGGCGTTTTGAAGTTGCCAATGGTGGTACGATTTTCCTTGATGAAATTGGTGATATGAGCCCTAAATTACAAGTGAAACTGCTGCGTGTACTCCAAGAACGCACCTTTGAACCTGTAGGTAGCCACCAACCTATTCATATTGATGTGCGTGTTGTTGCAGCTACCCATAGAGACCTAGAAAAAGAAATTGAACAAGGTCGTTTTCGCCAAGATTTGTATTACCGCTTAAATGTTATTCCCTTAACATTACCCGCTTTACGTGAGCGTGAAGATGATGTCATTATTTTGACTGAAAAGTTTCTTGAAAACTTTAATAAGCTTAAAAACAGCCATATCACAGGTATTTCAGATGCCGCAAAAAGTATTCTTCTTCGCTACAACTGGCCAGGTAATGTACGCGAGTTGCAAAATTTGGTTGAACGTGTCACCACCCTAAAACGCAGTGGAAAAATAGATGTCGAAGACCTTCCTTCACGTATGCTAGATACTGCAGAACGCACTGCCCAAGGCTTCAGCATTGATGTACAACAACACGACACTATTGATTTCAAAGGTATTGTTGATGAGTTTGAAAGCCACCTCATTACCAGTGCTTTAGACCGCTTTGATTGGAATAAAAACCAAGCTGCAAAATTTTTATCCATGAACCGCACCACTTTGGTAGAAAAAATCAAAAAGAAAGGTTTAGTGCCCTCAAGCTAATCAACATCAGCTTTACCCCATTCTAAATTCGGCATAGCTCTTGCGTTAGGCTGAATATGCCGAATATTTATCGTACCTTATTCTCATCATTATGCATGGTGGTATTGCTGCATATCCCACCCTTGCATGCTGAAAACATTAAAATCACCAGAGCTGCATCCTTTTTGCAACAGGGAGCACCCGATAAAACCATCACTTTTGCCCAACAACTTCTCTCTACCCCCAACATCAATGAAAGTGAACGCAAACAGCTCTTAGAGCTTATCGTCCAAGCTAAAACCATGATTGTATCAGCTCAACACTATGAAGATGTTCGCCCTGCTGTAGCTGCTATTGAAACACTTATCAAAGAATTTCCCGAGCAAGTGGATGAACCCGAACTGTTAGCACAAATCATTGATTTATATTGGAAACAAAATGCACTCGAAGAAGCCCAAGCTAGTATTCTTGATTTACAAAGAAGGTTTCCCAATTCCCAACAAGCTCAAGATAGCATGATGACCTTGGGTAAAATTTACTTTATTCATCATCGTTTAGCAGATGCAAGAAGTATGTTCCTACGCTTTGCACTTCATGTAGAGCGTGATTCCATACAAGGTCGTGAAGTTCAACTATGGACAGCACTGGTTGACTATGAAGAAGGACGATACAACCAAGCTTTACCTGTATTTGAAAAAATTTATCGCTTAAACCCAGACTTGATTACAACACATGACAATATTTATGCGCGTTATATCAACTTATTAAACATACAAGGCAAAAAACGCCAAGCACTGATTCAAACCCGAGAGTTTCTTAAAACATTTAAAACCAGTTCACACACTCCCTCTATACGTTTATTGCAAGCTGACCTATTACTTGGTTTACCCAACCCTCCAGTTGAAGATGTAGCTAGAGTTTATGAATTATTAGCAGACAAAGAAGCAGGCTCTATAGTTGGTAGAAAAGCTTTTATGCGCAAACTTATGATTCAAATGCGTGATAAACAAACCTATTACGACATCAAACCAGCGATTATTGCCTTAAAACGCATGGCAAACCAAAATCAAATGTCCGTTATTGAAGATGAAGCTTTTTTGCATGAAGCAGAATTGTGGGAAAAAGTTGCGCAACATGACCCTAAAAATAGCCCTAAAGCTGCGGGTGATGCTGCTTTAAAACAATTTACACAGGCATCTAAATCCATTGACCAAACCATTGCCCAACAAGCCAAGACTCTAGGACACCAAAGCTTTAAGCGTCAAATAAACACCCTTATTCAACAGCAAGCATGGCTAAAAGCTATATCCTTATGGCGACGCTTTCCCAACTTTCGACCATCAGCGCAAAACTCTACACAATTACGCTTTGCTGTTGCCCATGGTTTGCGTGTATTGATGGAGTATGAACAAGCAGAGCAAATGCTCACATCATTACAACAGCAAGCTCAAGGCAGTGTATGGGGTGAAAAAGTGATGTTAGAACGCGCTAAACTTTGGTTAGATCGCCAAGACCCACAAGGTATTCAAAAAGTTTTACAATGGTTAGATAAACATGAGTACACATTATACCGCCCTGAAATGTTGGTCATTGTTGCCCATATGCAAATTCAAAACAATGATGCCACCTCAGCATCCCACACCTTAAATGCCATTGCCCCCGAAGACTTGGCAAAAGAAACCCGTGCAGAATATTGGAAAGTTCAAGCTTTAACTTCCGAAAAACTATCACGCTGGCATGTTGCTGCACGTGCATGGCGCATGTATGCCAAATACCAACCTGATGATGCAGACCAAGCTATGCTAAACCAAGCTCATGCCTTGTTTAAGGGTAAAGATTATCTACGTGCAGAACAGTTATATAAGCAGACACCTCAAACCTTACAAACCCCAGTATGGCAATATCGCTACAGCGTTTGTCAGCTTAAAAGTGGCAAGTGGAATCAAGCTATAGAGCGTCTCAAAACGCTCAAAACCAACCCCGATGCTGGTATTTTTGCATCTATGGCATCGCTAACACTTGCCGAGCGTAAAGCAGAACGCTTAATCAAGGAGAACCCATGAACGAGCAACATCATATCGCTATTGTTGGTTTCCCTATGCAATACATCTCTGATGTACAAATCCAACTGGGTACATTGCTGCCCGACACACCTGTAGATGTACTGATGAAATTTGAATCTGATATGCTTGACTCATTCAGCCTTATCTTTCTTTGGGATGATGTGACTATTCTTAGCGTAGTACACCGCATCTTTAAGCAACGTCCTCAAGCCAATATTGTTATCCTTGCCGAACATGGTCATGCCGAACGCGCCCAAGAGCTGATGGATATGGGCATTATGGACTACCGCACCTTGCCCTGTCCTGATGAAGTCTTAGAAATTTATGTGCGAAAATCAGGGCATCAAACAGCCCTGCATTCTGTTGCCAAACAGCAACAACAGGGCTCAGATATTTTTGTCACTGAAGATATTGAAACCCGCCGTTTGCTTGATCAAGTTGCACTGGTTGCACCCAGCAATGCCTCTGTTTTTGTGGTCGGTGAATCAGGCACAGGTAAAGAACGTATGTCACGCTATATTTACCAATGTTCAGGACGAAAAGACAATGCTTTTGTCGCCATTAATTGCGCAGCAATACCTGAAAATATGCTTGAATCTGAATTGTTCGGTTATGAAAAAGGCGCTTTTACAGGAGCCGACAAAACCAAACCAGGTAAGTTTGAAATCGCTCACCAAGGCACACTTTTACTCGATGAAATCACGGAAATGCCGCTACACTTGCAAGCCAAACTGCTGCGTGTATTGCAAGAAGGTGAAGTCGATAGACTGGGCGGCAATAAACCCATCAAAGTAGATGTACGTATTATTGCCACCAGCAACCGAAATTTGGAACAAACCGTAGCCGAAGGTAAATTTAGGCAAGATTTATACTTTCGCCTTAATGTTGTGACCGTGGTATTACCCCCACTACGCTCACGTTTAACCGACATCAAGCCACTTGCTGAACACTTTTTACAAGATTTTGCCGCCATGTATCATAAAACAGCCCCCATACTCAGTGCACAAGCACTACAAAAGCTTATGCAACATCGTTGGGAAGGTAATGTTCGAGAATTGGAAAACTGTATGCACCGCTCATTCTTAATGTGCACCAACGGTGAAATCAAACCCGAACATTTGGGCATTGGTGGCTTAAGCACATCTGCTTCATCCAATAGCGAACAAAAAAGCGATGTACAGGCTGGCATGAGCATTCGCAATATGGAGCGTGCATTGATTGAGCAAACATTAGAACATGTGCAAGGCAATCGTACCGAAGCTGCCAAGCTACTTGGTATTAGCATTCGCACCTTACGCAACAAACTCAAAGAATATCAAGGCGAAGCTGCGGCTTCTGTCGCTGTCTGAGGTTTTATAAACATGAAAATTCAATCCACCAACAACAAACAATCATTAAAAAAAGCACAAAAAAAACAAACAACATCCACATCTTTTGGTGATATGCTCAATGCTTCATCTATAGATCAAACACAAATCAATATTGAACAGTCCATTCAATCCAATACGGACACCCCCCCACAAGACTCAAACCCGCAACAGACCCTAGAAACGCATATGCAAACACTGGAAGATGCAATCCAAACCTTGGAAAAAGAGCCGCAAAACTCAAAGCATGTGCAACAAAC
>JALWRX010000029.1 GCA_027080505.1 Ghiorsea sp. | reverse complement strand
ACATCGCTAAATCTTTTAAAGATTATTCGAGTGAATGGGCAAGAATATTTTCTTGGTTTGGGTTAAACACTAAGCCACAAAAAGAGCACCATATTCTAAAACATGTAAGTTTTAACATAGCCCCAGGTGAAGCAGTAGGTATAGTGGGACAAAATGGTGCTGGGAAAAGTACGCTTTTAAAGATAATTACAGGAACACTGAAACCATCAAGTGGTTCGGTTCACGTAAATGGTCGTATTTCTGCTATATTAGAGTTAGGCATGGGGTTTCACCCTGATCTCACAGGACGACAAAATGTCTATCACTCAGCAGGGCTTATGGGGTTCACCCATGAGCAGATAACATCAGCGATGAGTGAGATAGAAGAGTTCGCTGAAATCGGTGAATATTTTGACCAGCCTGTACGAACTTATTCGAGCGGTATGCAGATGCGAGTGGCATTTGGTGTGGCAACCATGTATCGGCCAGAAATTCTTATTGTAGATGAGGCCTTGTCTGTAGGGGATGCTTACTTCCAACATAAAAGCTTTGAGAGGATTAGGATGTTTCAGAAGCAAGGAACTTCTCTTCTTATTGTTTCTCATGATCGAGGTGCCATTCAGGCTATATGTGATAGAGCTATTTTATTGGAAAAAGGCTCTATTTTAAAGGATGGAGAGCCAGAAGCTGTGATGGATTTTTATAATGCGCTGATAGCAGAAAAAGAAAATAATACGATTAAACAAGTTAGAAATGATGATGGAATAGTTAAAACTACTTCAGGCACGGGTGAGGTTAAAGTAGATGAGGTAAGACTCCTTAACCGAAAGCATGAGGAAGTTGAATATGTTTCAGTAGGAGATGAGGTTCAGCTTAAGATAAAAGTTAAAGTTAATGAGCCAGTACCTCAAATTGTTGTAGGATATTTGATAAGAGATAGGTTGGGTCAACCAATCTTTGGAACCAACACATACCATTACCAAAAGGTTATTAAGAATCCTAGAGTAGGCTCGAAAATTGAATGCAGTTTTGAGTTTCTAATGAATCTTGGAGTAGGATCATATTCGATTACTATTGCAGTCCATGCAGATAATACTCATATATCTGGGAACTATGAGTGGCAAGACCAGGCTTTGGTGTTTAAGGTGGTCAACACATCAAAAGAAGAGTTTGTAGGGTCTTCTTGGTTAGAACAAAAAATAGAGTTATATGATGAAAAATAAAGATTTTTATAGAGCTTTTGAAGAAAAGTATAGAGGTTCACGAAAGATTATAAGAGAAAGGTTGAAAGTATATCTTCCTTTTGTGCTTCCGTTCAAGGACTTATATCCTCGAAGTAATGTTCTCGATATTGGATGTGGAAGAGGTGAGTGGCTTGAACTTCTTAAAGAGAACTCTATCTCAGGAGAAGGAATAGACCTTGATGATGGGATGCTAAAAGCTTGCGAAGAACAAAATCTAAAAGTAAGAAAAGGCAATGGAATTAGCTACTTAAAAGAACAAAAGCCTGAAAGTATGTCAACTATAAGTGCTTTTCATGTAGTGGAGCATATCTCTTTTGAAGATCTTCAAGAACTTATTGAAGAATCATTACGAGTTTTAAAGCCAGGTGGTATTCTCATCTTGGAGACGCCTAATCCTGAAAACATAAAAGTAGCGACAGAAAACTTTTACTTGGATCCTACTCACATTAAGCCGATACCAGCAGCTTTATTATCTTTTTTGCCAGAATATTATGGGTTTAAAAGAACAAAGGTTTTACGACTCCAAGAAGCTAAGGGTATAATACAAAAAGAAAACATTAGTTTATTAGATGTGTTGGATGGTGTTAGTCCTGACTATGCAATAGTAGCTCAAAAAAATGCTTCTCAAGATACTCTAGATCTTTTTGATGGTGCATATAACTTAGGAATAGGGGCATCTCTAGTTGAACTCTCATCCAAATTTGAAGCTAGATTTATTAGTTTAGAAGAGAAAGCAACACAAGCTGAATCCAACTTTGCTGCCATTGTAAACAGTAGTTCATGGAAGATTACAAAGCCTCTTCGTACCCTGTCTAATTTTATTCGTTTGTTGGTTAAAGGAAATAAATATTGATCTCTTTTGCACTAATAAGGTTTCGGCGACTGGTTCAAAAGCTATTAATTCTGCTTAAGTATTACGCCAGTACGTGCCTAAAATTAAATGTGCTGGCAATTGCCATTCTTAACAACTTTCCTGAGCTTAAGGCAAAACTAAAAAGTATTAGAGAAAATAAGCTTTTTAAGGTGTCTCATGAAAGAAGTGAGCTTACATTAAATGCGCAGAAAATTTATGATCAGTTAAAACTGTTGTGTTGTAAAGTTCCAAGTAAGAAATGTGAATGTCAAAGTGGCAAGGTAGCAATAGTAACTCCAATCCCTCCAAGAAAGACTGGGATTGCAGATTATGTTTCTGAGTTGCTACCTTCCTTGTCAAAGTTTTATGATATTGAAATTGTTACAGATGCTGAGGTTACATATGGCAACTATTCTGTACGCAGTATTGAGTATTTTGAAAGTAATGTTGGATGCTATAGCCATATTATTTATCAAGTTGGGAATAGCCCGTATCATTGGTATATGTTCGACTTAATTAGAAAGTTTCCGGGAATTGTCGTCTTGCATGACTTTTATCTAGGAAATCTGAAACATTGGATGCAAGCAAATAAGAAGAATTATATTGGTGTCTGGGATGACTCTTTGCTTGATAGCCATGGGTATTCGAGTGTATATATGAGATCTAGGAAGGGGGTAATATGGGCAGTTAATTACTATCCTGTAAATGTTGATATATTAAGGAATGCGAAAGCAATCATCGTTCATTCTCAGCATGCTAAAGTATTGTCTATCAGCTGGTATGGCCAGAAATATCAGAATAAATTTTTTTATCTCCCACAGGTTCATAAAGAGTTTGCAGGGTCAAAATTGGAGAATCCTCAAGAGTTTCTAGTCTGTTCCTTTGGTCATATAACTAAGCAAAAGTGTGTTTATGAAATAATAGAGGCATGGGTCAATGCAAGGTTGGATCAACAGGAAAACAGCCGGCTTGTTTTCGTTGGAGGGTGTGATTCGGATAAGTATGGCAATAAAATTAAAGAGTTTGTGAAGCCTTTAGCTAATGTTGAAATTACAGGTTTTGTTAAAGATGAAGAATTTCAAAAGTACTTAAAAAGCGCAAATATAGCTGTTCAGTTGCGGGATGAGAGTAAAGGTGAAACGAGTAGGACGGTTTTAGATTGTTTGGCATATGGAGTACCAACAGTTGTTAATAAAGTTGGTGCTATGGCTGAGTTTTCTGATGAAGTGGTATATAAAATTCAAGGTAGATTCACATTAAGTGAATTATCATCTGCATTAATAAAACTTTATAAAGAAGAAGACTTGCGGGAAACCTTATCTAATAATGCCAAAGAAATGGTTGCAACAAAACATGCGCCAGAAATTGTTGCGCAAAAAATGAGAGATATTATAGAAAAAGTTTATGCTAAAAAGTCGGAGTTACTGCCATTGAGTGATTTATGTGCAAACTTACAAGAAACACAAGGTTTTGTAAGTGAACAACAGTTAAGTGATTCGGTAAAAGAATATGAAATGAAGCTGCGTTCTTTTGATGTACCAAGCCTTTATGTAGATATAAGTGCACTTGCGGAGGACGACCTTAAAACAGGGATTCAGCGAGTTGTGCGTGCAATACTTATGTCGTTGTATGAAATACAACCTAATTTGCTGGACTATAACATAGTCCCCGTTTATTTGACGGATCAGAATGGATATTGGCATTATAGAGTAGCGCATAATTTTATGAAAAGTTTAGTGCCTGACTTAGTGCCAAGAAGTGATACTGTTGTTGAGCCTTCTAATCTTGATGTTTTTATTGGGCTTGATTTTTATTCAGCTGTTTCAGAGGCAGTATTGGCGGGATTATTTGAGGTTTGGAAGCAGCGTGGTGTGAGTATTAATTTTGTGGTCTATGATATCTTACCCATCATATGCCCAGAGTTTTTTCCAGATATGGCGGGTAATCACCATAAGCATTGGTTGAATTCTATCATTAAAGTTTCAGATAATATTCTTTGTATTTCTGAAGCTGTTGCGAAAGATGTAAGAGTCTATATTGATAGCTTGGGAATAGTAGCCACTAACTTACCAAAGATAACTTTTTTCCATTTAGGCGCTGATATTGACTCTAGCCTTCCATCAAAAGGGTTGTTAGAGAATGATAAATTTGTTTTGGAAGAGATTAAGTCAAAAACAAATTTTTTAATGGTTGGGACTATTGAGCCAAGAAAAGGGCATGGTCAGGTGCTGAAAGCTTTTGATAACCTCTGGAAAGAGGGGTTTGATGTTAATTTTGTTATTGTTGGCAAAAAAGGCTGGATGGTAGATAAGATTATAGATATGATTGAAAGACATCCTGAATTAAGCAAAAGGTTGTTTTGGCTTGATAGCGTTAGTGATGAGTGCTTGCAAAAAGTTTATCAATATTCAGACTGTTTAATAGTGGCAAGTGAAGGGGAAGGCTTTGGGCTGCCTCTTATAGAAGCAGCCCAGCACGAACTTTCAATTATTGCAAGAGATATTCCTGTATTTAGAGAAGTGGCAGGAGAGCACGCTTATTATTTTAAAAATGACAGTTCGGATATAGTTCTGTCGAACGCTTTTAAAGGGTGGTTAAGTCTTTATAAAGTAGGTAAGCACCCAAGCTCTAGTAAGATGCCATGGCTGACTTGGCGAGAGAGTACAGAGAAACTTTTAGATTGTTTGGATATTAAAGTTAGGGGCTAATGGATTCATTTAATTCATAGCAACTAAAGGCAGGTTTAAATGCTCAAAGTTTTGTTTGATTAGAAGAGGGTGCTTTACATTTATTGGTTGTAAGTATGTTATTTGTGTTGAGAAAAAGCATAATTTTGCAAAGTTGTTATGTTTTAGGTTTTAAAAGGTGCAGTTTTTGATGATAGTATAGTAGAAGTTACGATTTTTTCCTATTAAAAGTATTGAGGAGTATTGGTTTTGAAGAAAGCAATTGTTACAGGAATTACAGGGCAAGATGCAGCATACTTGGCAGAGTTATTATTAGATAAAGGTTATGAGGTCTACGGCACATACCGCAGGACATCATCGGTCAATTTCTGGCGGATTGAAGAGCTTGGTATCGAAAACCACAAAAATTTACACCTAATAGAGTATGATTTAACAGACCAAGCAAATAGCATTCATATGGTTAAAAACATTCAACCTGATGAGATTTACAACTTAGCTGCACAAAGCTTTGTGGGAGTTTCATTTGAGCAGCCATTGGCAACAGCGCATATCACAGGGCTTGGGTGTGTTCATTTGCTCGAAGCTATTCGAATCGTAAATCCTAAAATTAAATTTTATCAGGCTTCTACATCTGAAATGTTTGGTGAAGTGCGTGAAATACCGCAAACCGAGTTAACACCATTTTGGCCAAGAAGCCCTTATGGTGCAGCAAAAATGTATGCTCATTGGATGGTTGTGAATTATAGGGAATCTTATGAAATGTTTGCGGCCAGTGGTATTCTTTTTAATCACGAGTCTCCTTTGCGTGGTAGAGAGTTTGTTACGCGAAAAATTACCGATGCTGTTGCTAAAATTAAGCTTGGCAAGCTTGATTGCCTTGAATTGGGCAATATGGATGCTAAACGGGATTGGGGTTATGCGAAGGATTACGTTAAGGGTATGTACTTAATGTTGCAAGCTGATAAGCCAGACACTTATGTTTTAGCTACAAACAGAACGGAAACAGTTCGTGATTTTGTTACGATGGCATTTAAGGCTGCTGGTATTGAGCTTGAATTTCAAGGTGAAGCAGAGAGTGAAATCGCTGTAGATAAGGCAACAGGGAAGACTCTGGTAAAAGTTAATCCTAAATTTTATAGGCCTGCAGAAGTTGATTTATTGATTGGTAACCCTGCGAAAGCGAAAAAGGAATTGGGTTGGGAGCCTAAGTGCACGCTTGAAGAGTTATGTCGTATGATGGTTGAGGCAGATATTGTTCGGAATGAGAGAGGGTTTTCATTTTAATGCAAGGCAAGGTGCTGATTACAGGTGTTGAAGGGTTTACAGGTGCCCATTTAGAACGGTATTTACAGCAAAAAGGGTGGGATGTTTATGGAACTGTGGTTTCTAAACCTAAACAAGCCAGTCATTATCAGGTTGACATCACAAATAAAGAGCAAGTTAATCAAGTGATAACAAGTGTTAAGCCTTCTTTTGTAATCCATACTGCTGCGATTGCATTTGTTGGAGAGACCAATACATCGTTGATTTATGATGTGAATGTCGTAGGAACGGAGAATATCTTAGCAGCTCTTGTTAACCATAATGTTCCTGTTCAGAAAGTTGTTTTGGCAAGTAGCGCGACAGTCTATGGTAATCAAGATTGTGAAGTGTTAGTTGAATCAATGTGCCCAAAGCCTGTCAATCACTACGGTATTAGTAAACTTGCTATGGAGCATATAGCAGGAACATATTTTGATAAGTTACCCATAGTCATAACAAGACCCTTTAATTACACTGGAGTTGGTCAGAGGGAGAACTTCCTAGTACCAAAAATTGTTAAGCATTTCAAAGAAAAGAAACAGTTTATCCAGTTAGGTAATTTGCATGTGAGTAGAGAGTTTAACTCTATAGATTATGTGTGCGAAGTATATGAGCGTTTGCTTTTAACCGATTGTACACAAAACATTGTGAACCTTGCTTCAGGAAGAGGGATTCAACTTCTTGATATTATTGAAATGATGCAGGATATAGCGGGCTATAACATTGAAGTTGAAGTGAACTCCGCTTTTGTGCGTCGAAATGAAATCGAAACTTTAACTGGTTCGACAGACTTGCTTTATCAGTGTGTTGGTCATGTACAGCAAGAGGCTTTTAAGGAAACACTTCAAAAGATGTATGCTTTAGCATAGTTTTTGATTAACTTGTTTTATTTATGGTAGCTAAAAACAGTGGACTTAGCTCAGCATTAGCAAATATTTTGGGATTTGTTGTACCCTTTGTTATTTTTATTATTGTAACACCAATATTGGTTAAATACCTTGGGTCAGAGCGATACGGTCTTTTATTGGCCTTAGGAAGTATGGTAATCCTACTTGGAAGTCTGGATTTAGGGTTTGTTACAGGAAGCGTGCATACTCTTTCGCGTTTGCTAGAACATAGGCGGTTGACAGAAGCTGTTTGTTTGCTGCAAGAAGTGGCCACTATTTTTGTTATTCTTGCTGCTTTTGTTTTTGCAAGCATTACTTTTTTCTCTGAAAATTTGATAAATTTTTTTAGTATATTGGATTTTTATTCGAGCACCCAAGCGCATGAGATTGTCTACCTCATTGCAGGTTTAGCTTTTATCGCAGTTTTATCGCTGCCCTTGTTGATTTTGTTTCAAGCGCGCCAAGTATTTCACCAAATGGTGATGGTTCAGGTATTTGTCTCTATGGTTACTTGGTTAGGTGCAGCTTTTTTGGTTTGGTATGCTCTAGGTGGGCTGATTGAAATTTTATGTTGGCAGTTGGTTGTTCAAATTATACGTATTTTTGTGCTTTTAAGGCTTAATCAGGTTCTTTTGCCTGAAATGCGCTGGTGCCCCAACGTAAAAGCCAAACATATACAACAGATATTTTCATTCAGCAGTTATGCTTTTATTAATCAGCTTTCGGCATTGGCGGTATTTCATCTTGATCGTTTTTTTTTAGTGGCGTTGTCAGGGCCAGCATCGGTAAGTTACTACGTAGTATCAGTTACTATTGCAAATAAGTTTTTAGCATTAGCCAATGCTATTGTACAATTTGTGTTTCCTAGAATTTCGTCTTTGTCGGTGGGTGAACATAAACAAGAAGTAGTGCGCTTATACTTGGTTTCAAGGCGTTATGTGTTTTTATTGTTGTTACCATGTTTTGTGCCTCTTTATATGTATGCAGGAGATATTCTGAATATCTGGCTCGGGGAAAGTTTTGCTCAAGAGGCGACTCAAACCATGAAGCTGCTTACAATTGCATATATGTTTGCTTTAACATCTGTTGTGCCATCACAAGTTTTTAATGGTATGGGAAATACTAAGGTTGGAGCATATTTTGCAATGTTTGGATTATTGGTTAATGTGATCTTATGTTATTTGCTTATTCCAGAGTATGGTGCAGTTGGTGCTGCGATTGCGGCATTGGTGTCTATGTTTCAGGCTTTGTTGTATATGTATTACCTTGAAAGAATATTGGGTATTGCTAGCTTGTCATCAGATAACTACTTTTTATTAAAAGTTATAGGTGCATGTGTTTTACAACTAATTGTTGCATTAATGACTGGTGAAATATATTGGGCTCTGACATTGGTTTCCTCGTGGCTGGTATTTTACATTTATTGGGTAGTGCTCGGGTTTATGAGCCATCAAGATAAAGCATTATTGAAGCGCCTTTTAAACGGAGGGGTACGTGCAGGTTATTGAGCTAGGGTGTGGCAGGAGGAAAGCAGAAGGTGCAATAGGGCTTGATATTAACATCCGCTCTGATGCGGATGTGTTATGTGATCTTTCAGCCAACTTTTTACCGCTAAGGGATAATTGTTGCGACAAGGTTTTGTGCTTTGATGTGCTGGAGCACGTTTTAGATTTTATTCATACTATGGAAGAGATATGGCGAGTATCCAAGCCTGGTGCGGTGGTTGAAATATCTTGCCCATTTATGAGCAGTGTTAATTACTTTTCAGACCCAACGCACCGGCGAGCTTTTACTTCACGTAGTTTTGATTATTTTATCTGTGGAACAGAAGCCTTTGAATATGCCTATTCAGACGCGCGATTTGAGATGGTTGCTGTAGAGTATGACAAGGGACAGCAACAGTATCGAAAAGGCATTCATGCTTGGCTTTTAAAGTGGATCAATAAAAACAAACAAAAATATGAAGATAGGTATGCTTTTATATACCCTGTTTATCAGATTGATTTTGTACTTAAAGTTATAAAATAAAGGATATATTTTGAAAATTAAATTAGCTTTGAATGCGACAAGTATTTTAACACCTAAAACTGGTATAGGAAAGTACACTTATCACCTGGCACAAGAATTTTTGTGTTCAGAAGAGATTGATGTCACTTTTTTTTATGGCAGTACTTGGTCTAAAGATTTAGCTGACAAACCAGTTAAAGGGTTATCAGCCTTTAAAAAGTTGGTTAAAGCTGTTGTGCCGAGTAGTTATGCCCTGAATAGAGGTTTTCAGTCGATAAAGTTTAGGAGGCTTCGTGATAAAACAATCGATGTATACCACGACCCTAATTATTTGCTTTTTCCTTTTGTGGGTAAAAAGGTAATTACAGTACATGATTTATCCTTCGTGCGTCACCCTGATGCACACCCAGCTATTCGTGTTAAGGCTATGGAAAAGTATTTTCCTTCTTCATTAAAGCAGGCAGATGCTATTATCACAGATTCTTCTTTTTCAAAGCAAGAGCTATTGGACTGTTATGATGTGAATCCAAGCAAAGTTTTTTCGATACATTTGGGAGTAGAAGACAAGTTTTCTCCAAGAACAGGTGCAGAGTGTTCAGATTGTATGAAAAAATATAATTTACAATATAGGAAATATATCCTTGTTGTAGGTACGCTTGAGCCAAGAAAGAACCTTGGTTTGGTGCTTAAAGCATATCAAAAGTTACCAGGTGCTGTCAGAAGAGAATACCCCTTGGTTATTGTAGGCATGAAAGGGTGGGGCACACCTGAAATTGAAGAAGAGATGAAGCCCTTAGAAAGACAGCAACAATTAAAACTGCTTGGGTATGTGCCAGAGCAGGACTTACCAGCATTGTATGCTGCAGCTAAACTATTTGTGTACCCCTCACTGTATGAAGGGTTTGGGTTACCACCTTTGGAGGCTATGGCAAGTGGTGTGCCTGTTATTACCTCTGATCAGGCATCTTTACCTGAAGTAGTTGGTAAAGCAGGTGTACAAGTTGCGCCAAACGATGTAGATGGGCTTATGCAGGAGATGAAGAAAATACTAAGTCAAGAAGAGTGCTGGCATGCTATGTATGAAGCAGGGCTTGTACAGGCAGGAAAGTTCTCATGGAAGCAGTGTGCTGATGAAACGATAGCTGTATACCGTAAAGTGTTGGGGTATTAAGGTGAAAGTTGTACATGTTTTTAAGACCTATATGCCTGACTCACAAGGTGGAATGCAAGAATGTATTCGCCAACTTTGTTTACAAACCAAGCAGTATGGTGTTCAAAATACAGTCTTAACAGTAAGTCCAAATGTTAGTCGTGTGGAAGAGTTACAAAGACCAGAGTGCCACCTAGTACGCTTTCCTCAATCATTTGATGTTGCTTCAACTGCTTTGTCAGTACAGATGATGAAAGCGTATGCTGAAGTAGTGCAAGATTCAGACTTAATACATTACCACTTTCCTTGGCCTGTGGCTGATGCTATGCATTATATCCATAACATTGATAAACCTTATATCATTACGTATCAAAGTGATATTGTTAAACAACGTTTTTTGAAAGTGTTATATGCTCCTTTGATGAAAAAGTTCTTGTTAGGCGCGCGGTGTATCACTGTTGCTTCTCCTAATTACTTGAGTAGTAGCCCTGTCTTGGCACAGTTTAAGGATAAATGCCAAGTGATGCCTTTGGGGTTAGATGAAAGTAGTTACCCTAGTAATGTAACAAAGCAAATGGCTTATTGGACAGATAAGTTGGGTAAAGAACCATTCTTTTTGTTTGTGGGAGCGTTGAGGTATTATAAAGGATTACAGTTTTTAATTCAGGCTTTAGAAGGCACAAATTATAAGTTGGTGCTGGCAGGAATTGGACCGATGGAAGCGATGCTGAAAAAAGAAGTACATTCAAGAAACTTACAGTCTCAAGTTCTATTTACAGGTTTTTTGGCGGATGAAGACAAGGTTGCACTATTGCAACTATGTCATGCGTTTGTATTTCCTTCGCACTTGCGTTCTGAAGCATTTGGCATAAGCCTTTTAGAAGCGGCGATGTTTGGTAAACCGTTAATTTCTTGTGAAATTGGCACAGGCACAACTTTTATCAATCAAGATAAGCAAACAGGCTTGGTCGTTCGCCCCGAAAGCCCTGGTGAGTTGCGAGATGCGATGCGTTTTTTGATGGATGAGGGTCATGCTAAAACTGTTGCACAAATGGGTAAGGCTGCAAGGGAACGTTTTGAAGAAGTTTTTACAGCGCAAGGTATGGGGAAAACCTGCTTCAGGATTTATCAAGAAGTTTTGGGCTACTGATGGGTTATATAGCTCTTGTTACAGGCGCAACAGGTTTTGTGGGTGGTGCTGTGGTGCGAGAGCTTTGCCATCGTGGTGAAAAAGTAGTTGCTGCGGTGCGTTCATGTTCGGATGCTTTGCCTACAGCGGTGAAGCAAGTGCGGGTCGGAGGTTTGTCAGCAGACACGGATTATACCGAAGCCTTGCAAGATGTAGATGTTGTGATTCATACGGCGGCTCGTGTCCATATTATGGATGATGATACCAGTGACCCTTTGGCTGAGTTTCGTAAGGTCAATGTGGAGGGTACGTTGAACTTGGCAAGGCAAGCAGCTGATGCAGGTGTTCAAAGGTTTGTGTTTATCAGTTCGATTAAAGTGAATGGTGAAAGTACGGAACTCGGCAAACCATTTATGGTTGAGGATGATATTACAACGCAAGACCCGTATGGTTTATCCAAATGGGAGGCTGAGCGAGGGTTGTTTCAAATCGCTAAAGAAACAGGCATGCAAGTTGTGGTAATTCGACCACCGTTGATTTATGGCGCAGGCGTTAAGGCCAATTTTGCGAAAATGATGCAGGGTGTTGCTAAAGGTTTGCCTTTGCCTTTGGGTGCAGTGCAAAACAAACGTAGTCTTATTGCTTTGGATAACTTGGTGGATTTCATTATTCTGTGTGCGCAACACCCTAAAGCTGCGAATGAAGTGTTTTTGATTTCGGATGGTGAAGATGTTTCGACCACTGAGTTGTTACAGAAAGTCGCTAGGGCTATGGGTAAAAGGGTGTGGTTGCTGCCAGTACCTGTGGGTTTGATGACTCTTGCAGCCAAGCTTTTAGGTAAAGAAGATGTTGCCAATCGTTTGTTTGGCTCTTTGCAGGTGGACAGTAGCAAGGCAAGGGAAATATTGGGTTGGACTCCTGTGATTACCATGGATGAGCAATTGAAAAAGATGGTAGAGGTCAATGATAAAGCGACTGTTTGATATAGTGCTGGCACTTATCGCTTTAGTGTTATTGGCTGTGCCGATGTTGGTTGTCGCTGTGTTGGTGAAGCTCACATCCAAAGGCTCTGTCCTGTATTGGTCAGATAGGGTGGGGAAAGATAATAAAATTTTTAAAATGCCTAAATTTCGTAGCATGAAGGTGGATACCCCCGCCGTTGCCACACATTTATTGGAAGACCCGAAAAGTGTACTCACACCGATTGGTGATTTCTTGCGCAAATCCAGTTTGGATGAGCTGCCTCAATTATGGTGTGTTTTTAAAGGAGATATGAGCTTTGTTGGTCCACGTCCTGCTTTGTTTAATCAAGATGATTTAATTGCTTTAAGGACAGAAAAAGGTGTACATCGTTTGCCTGTGGGGGTTACAGGCTGGGCGCAGGTGAATGGACGCGATGAATTGCCGATTCCGCAAAAGGTTGCGTTAGATGTAGAATACCTGCAAAGGCAGTCATTTTTCTTTGATGTCTATATTTTATGGCTTACTTTGATTAAAGTGGTGCGTAGAGACGGCGTGTCTCATTAAACAAGGGCCTGTTAACACTAATTATGATGTTGTCGCTGCTGCACCAAATGAGGCCAATCAAGGCGCGAGGCGTGAAGTTTGGTGGTTCCAAATGAATGCCGAGCAACAGCCGAGTGGTCTCATTTGGAGCGCAGCCCGCAGGGATTGGTCATTTTTCCGTCCTTCTGCGTTATCGCAAGCTTATGTGCAACAAGCACACTTCGCTTGCAAAGCCTTGCAGGAACGAAAAAATGGCCGAATCGACGCCAGCAGAATTAGTGTTAACAGGCCCAAGAGAGGGTGCTGCATATGAACCAATCCATATTATTATCCATTTCAGGCAAAGATAGAGCAGGCATTGTGCGTGATGTGAGTGAAGTGTTGCTGCATGCGCAAGCCAATATTGAAGATTCATCCATGACGGTACTTCGTGGTCGGTTTACCATGATGTTGATTGTAGAGGTTGAAGATAGTGGGCTTAGCAGCTTAAAAGCAGCGCTTGCCGAGCTTGAGCAACGCACAGGTTTAACAGTGCAGTCGCAGGTATTGAGCGAAGATGAAGCAAGCCATATCCCTGATGAGCCTGATTGTGTGATTACGGTAAGTGGCGCGGATAAACCAGGTATTGTCTTTGCGGTGACAGATGTCATGGCAGAGCTTGGTGTTTCGGTGGCCGATGTGTCCACGCGGGCACGAGGGGAAGTATATATGATGGCACTGGAAGCTGTGGCAGGTGATAAGTTAAATGCTTTGCAAGCCAAGCTTGCCGATGTTTCCGATAAGTTATCGGTGTCTATTGAAGTGCACCAGCTTGATGATGGTGTGATGTAACGCCAGATGTATGAGCTATTAACTTTGCCTGATGAACGATTAAGGCAAAAGTCTCAACCTATAACCCAATTTGATAAGAGCTTACAAGAACTTAGCACAGTTTTAGAGCAGGCTATGTTAGATGGTCAGGGCGGTGTGGGTATTGCTGCTCCGCAGTTGGGTATTTTTAAGCGCATAGTGATTGTGGATTGCTCTTTAGGTTTGCACAAGAATAAAAACCATGGTCGGCTTATTATGGTCAATCCTGAAATTATTGCACAAGATGGCGAAGCATTGGGTCGTGAGGGTTGTTTATCTGTGCCTGAATGGGTAGGTACTGTGCCTAGGGCAAGGCGAATCACAGTTCGCTATCAAGATTTGCAAGGCAAAACGCATGAGCTAAGTACGAAAGCCTTTGAAGCGCGGGTCATTCAACATGAAATTGACCACTTGGACGGTATTCTTTTTATCGACAAGGTGGTTTCAACCAAAGATTTGATTCGCAGGATGGATACATGAGTACTGTTTTTCACCATGTGGCAATCATTGTCTCTGATTTGTCTAAGGCGGAACAGGTGTATGGCGATATACTTGGTTTAGAACAAGATATTCGCCCCGACCTTAATTTTGATGGTTTATTTTATAGTTTAGGTCATGGGCAGCAATTGCATATCATGTTGCTAGACAACCCCGATGCTAAAAGTATTAAACCTGCCCATGGTGGTCGTTACCACCATTTTGCTTTGTCTGTTTCTCATCTTGATACGATTAAATCCAAACTCGAACAAAATGATATAGCTTATACGCAAAGTAAATCAGGGCGTGCTGCAATTTTCTTTTATGATTTTGATGGTAATGCGATTGAGTTGGTGCAAGTAAGCACCTAGATTTAAAGTAGCTTTATATATTGGGTGAATTAATGCAGCCAGTTATGATGTGGTAGGCTGCCCCATTTTTTGATCCATATTGTAGAGAAATGCAAGTAGCTCAGCTACCAGTTGGTATGCTTCTTCGGGGATTTCTTGTCCAACGGGAACCTGCGCTAACAATTGTGCAAGTTGGGTATCATTATGAATATGCACATGATTTTCTTTGGCTAAATTGAGGATTGCTTTGGCAACCTCACCATAACCTGAGGCGAGCACTTTGGGTGCAGCGTGTGCATTGGTATCATAAGCAATGGCAACGGCAGCTTGTTGTTCACGAATTTTCTTCATCTTCTATTCATCGCAGTTTTCGCAGAATGCTTAACCTTCACGAAAGCATGGGTTAGCTTTCAGTTTCAAATTTTAAGGCTGGAGTTACTGTTGATGAGAAAATTATTATGGTTTGCTGCGTTTTTTCTAAGTTTTGCGACAACTGCACAAGCAGCATTGCAGCAGGCAAGTTTTAAAAATGGGGTAAATTTGATTGTTGAAGAAGACCATTCAGCCCCTGTGGCCATGGTTCAGGTTTGGCTCAAAGTGGGTGGTCGTGATGAAGTGCCTGGCAAAACAGGATTGGCACATGTGTTTGAGCACATGATGTTTAAAGGCTCAAAGAAGTTAGCAGCAGGTGAATACTCTAAAATTATTTCAGCTATGGGGGGCAGTGATAATGCCTTTACATCCACAGATTATACGGCGTATTTTGAGACTGTACCCGCAGCCGAGGTTAGTCGTGTTTTAAAAATGGAGGCAGAGCGTTTTGCCAATCTAAAACTTCGGGATAAAGATTTTCAGAGTGAAATTAAAGTGATTATGGAAGAGCGTAGAATGCGCACTGAAGATGATGCCAATTCACGTATGTTTGAAGAGTTATCCGCCGCATCGCTGCGTCTACACCCGTATCGCAATCCTGTGATTGGCTGGATGCAAGATTTAGAAGCGTTGACCATTGATGATGTAAAAGCCTTTTATAAGAAACATTATGTGCCAGCCAATGTCACTGTGGTGGTAGTCGGTGATGTTAATTTTCAACAAGTGAAAAAAGTCGTGGGCAAAACATTTGGTAAGATGAAAGCAAGGAAAGTTGAACCACGCTTTAACCCAACTGAGCCTGAACCCTTGGGCGCTAAACGTGTCATCGTTGAGCTGCCTGCACAATTACCCATGGTCGCAGTGACTATACCAGTGCCTTCATGGCAGCCAGGCAAGAATGACAAAGAGGCGGCCGCTTTAGCTTTAGCAACAGAAATTTTAGCGGGTGGTAAATCAGCAGTGCTCAATCGTGTGTTGGTGAATGAAAAACGTGTGGCATCTGCTGCGGGTGCAGGATACGACCCATTTACGATGGGGTTAGACTTATGGTATGCCTATGGTGCGCTAGGTGTTGGGCAGACAGTATCTTCTTTTGAAAAGAGCTTTTGGGCTTTGATAGATGAGATGAGCAAAACGTTGCCTGATAAACGTCGGTTTGCCGCCGCCAAACGAAGCGTAATTGCTAATGCGGTATTTGCGCAAGATTCTTTATATTTACGGGCAAAACATATTGGTATTTTAGAGACGGTAGGCATTGGTGCGGTGCAACAGGATAAATGGTTAGATTTGATTCGCGCCGTGCAACCCGAAGATGTACGGGATGCTATAGCGCGTTGGCTGAAACCCAACAGAGCTACAACAGGTGTATTGCAGCCTAAACGTGTTGCAGTAAGCGGGGGTGGACAATGATACGAGTGTGGATATTTGTTTTAGGGCTTATGTTAAGCAGTCAAGCTGTGGCAGCACCTGTGGTACAACAAAAGACTTTGGACAATGGTTTAAATATTTTATTAATAGAAGCGCATAATGTACCCATGGTGGCAATGAAACTGGTTGTGCCTGCGGGTAGCCGTTTTGATGCACAGGGTAAGGCAGGTTCAGCAGCATTATTGTCGGCTATGTTGACGGATCATACACAAAAACATGATTACCAAGCATGGGCAGCCAAGTTGGATGACGCAGCAATTCGCTTGGGTAGTGGTGTGGACAAAGATACCATGTCTTTTTCACTGACGGTGTTACGCGAAGCCTTGGATGAAGGAGTGCAAGCTTTGTCAGAAGCTGTGTTGCAGCCAGGTTGGCAGCAAAAACGATTTGAATTTTTACAGAAAAATGCAATTTCATCTGTCATTAAAGCCAGAGAAGAGGCTACGACATATGCAGCAGAAGAGGTGAATAAGTTGTTGTTCCCCAACCACCCTTATGGACATGCGGTGTCGGGTAATGTGCAGTCGTTAAAACAGATACAGCTTAAAGACTTAAAGCTTATGTATCAGCAGCAAGTACGTCCTGATGGTGCAGTGTTGGCAGTCAGTGGTGACATTACTATGGATGCGTTGGTTGCGGCTTTAAAACCGTATTTAAATGGCTGGAAGGGTAAGCCTGTGCATGCTTTCTCTGATATTAAGCAGCCACAACCCAGTACACAACAAGCAAGCTTTGTTACATTGGATAAACATCAAGCTTTGGTTGAATGGGTGCGGCTTGGTCCATCGCGTCATCACCCTGATTATAAGGCTTTGTTGGTGTTAAATCATATGTTGGGCGGCGGTGGATTTGGTTCTCGGTTGATGGAGGAAATTCGTGAAAAACGAGGGCTTGTGTATGGTGTATATTCTTTCTTTCAGCCATTAGAGACCAATGGTGCATATACCATACGTTTGTTGACCAAGGCAGATCAAGCTGCTGAAGCTGAGGTTGTGTTGCGTGATGTATTGCAAGGTTTAGCTGATGGGCATATTAGCCAAGAAGACTTGGATAAAAGCAAACGGAATTTGGTGGGTGGGTTTGCCCAGCGTATGGATTCCAATCGAGAACGGGCAGGCTTGTTGGCAATGATGGGGGTGTATAAACGCCCATTGAATTATTTGCAAAACTGGACGAAAAGCGTGAGTTCAGTCACACTTGCAGACGTTAAACGCGTGGCAAAACAATATCTGCAACCGAAAGATTGGAAGCGTGTTTTGGTTGGTCCTGATGTGATGCAGCAATAAAATAAGTAATACCATTGGTGATGTGAGGGAAAATATGAAAACAGTATTAGTGGTTGAAGACTCTAATACCAGTCGTGATGTAACCAGTCACTTTTTGCAACAGGGTGGGTTCCGTGTTTTGGAAGCAGAAGATGGTGAAGATGCCCTGAATATTCTGCGTAGCCGCCATGTGGATTTGATTTTAACAGATATTATGATGCCTAATTTGGATGGTTGGGGGCTGTATAGGGAAATCCGGGCTGACAAAAGTTTTAACTTAACACCCTTTGTGTTTCTTTCTGTATTGGATGAAATTGATGATCAAGTTAAAGGTTTAACTTTGGGTGTAGATGATTATTTGGTGAAGCCAGTGACACCTATGCAGTTGATTGCTCGGGTGAACACAGCATTAATGCGTAGTGAGCGTTTAAAACAATATTTTTATCGTGACCCTATTACAGACCTTGAAACAGAACAGTACTTTTACCAGCGGTTTAACCAAGAGGTTGATCGCTGCCGTGCAGCGCAGCAGCCATTGAGTTTGGTGGTGATTGGTATTGGAAATTATGTTTCTTTGGTGCGTGGGCATGCTGATTGGTTTGCTGAAAGTGCGGCAAGGGAAGCAGGTATTTTAATTCGTGAGAAAACACGTTCTTATGATATTGTGGCAGATATGGGGCAAGGTCGGTTTGCAGTCTTGTTGCCCAATGCGAAAGCTGAAAAAGCGAAAACTTGGGCAGAGCGTCTCAATCAAGAGTGGGATTTGTCGTTGGTTTGGCCTGAAACAGAGCAGAATATTGCAGTAGATATTGGTTTTACCTGCGATGCTTTGTCACCTGGCGATGATAATGCCTTAGCAATCCTGAAAAAGAATCTAAGCTCATTTGAGCGTAAGTGGTAACACCTAATTTAAAGTGCGAATTACAGCCGGAAATATGCGTGGGCGCACGATGCGTGTGCCAAATATAGAAGGCTTGCGCCCAACGCCATCACGGGTGCGTGAGGCATTGTTTAATATTCTTGGTGAATTGCAGGGTGCTTCGGTACTAGATTTGTTTGCAGGAAGTGGTGTGATAGGGCTTGAAGCATTGTCGCGAGGTGCAAGCAATGTGCTTAGTATCGAATCCAATAGAACAGCTTGCCAAGCCATGAAAGTGATTGAAGAATCATGGGGTGTTGAAGGGTGGACAATTCAAGCGGCTTCATTGCCCAAGGCTTTGCCTACAGGGCGATATTTTGACCTGATTTTTGCTGACCCGCCTTACAACACAGGGCTTGCTGCACAAATACCCGCATGGTTAGCTAAACAAGACATAAGTTATGAACACTTGGTGATTGAAGAATCATCACGCTCACGTTTGCAATGGAAACAAGATATTTTGCCTGTTCAGTCGCGTAAATACAGTGAAACAACACTGTACTTTTTTGATGGAAACAAGGAAATATAAGCATGAAGACCGCTATTTATCCTGGTACATTTGATCCCATAACCATGGGGCATGTGGATGTGGTGCAACGCGGTTTAAAACTTTTTGATAAAGTGATTATTGCCGTTGCCGATAGCCCCAAGAAAAGCCCAATGTTTGATGTGCAAACACGATTGGACATGGTGAATGCTACATTTGCCAATGAAAAGCGTATTCAAACCTTAAGTTTTGATGGTTTGCTGGTGAATTTGGCGCAAACACATCAGGCAACTGCTATTTTGCGTGGTTTGCGCGCCGCATCAGATTTTGAATATGAATTTCAATTGGCAGCCATGAATCGTAAACTGGATGCAGAGATTGAATCGGTTTTTGTGATGGCTCGAGAAGAATATACTTTTGTCTCATCCAGCTTTATTCGTGAAATATCGAGTATGGGTGGAGATGTGAATGCATTGGTGCCTGCTGCTGTTCGAGCGTATTTGCCATAAAAAGGAAAAAAGTAATATGAGCGTATCTACACCAGATTTAAGTATTGAATTTGCAGGTTTAAAGCTACAAACGCCATTGGTTTTGCTATCGGGCTGTGTAGGGTTTGGTGAGGAATACACACGTATTGAAGGTTTTTCCAATCAAGATGTTGGGGCGGTGATTCTTAAAGGTACAACCGTTGAGCCACGTATGGGCAACGCACCGCATCGGGTATATGAAACACCATCAGGTATGCTCAATGCGATTGGCTTGCAAAACCCAGGCACACGTTATGTGATTGATGAAATATTACCGAATTTACCCCACGATGATACGCAATTTTGGGCGAATGCTAATGGTTCAACACTTGATGATTATGCCGAAGTGGCTGCCATGTATGATGATTCACCTGTAACGGCAATTGAAATCAATATTTCTTGCCCCAATGTCAAAGAAGGTGGCGTTCATTTTGGCAATGACCCTTGTATGGCTGCTAAAGTGGTGGAAGTGATGCGCTCACAAACTTCTAAACCTTTGATTACCAAGTTATCACCCAACAATGCGGATATTGCAGAAACAGCTCGCCTTTGCATTGAAGCGGGTACGGATGGTTTGTCAGTAATCAACACATTGGTGGGTATGGCGATTGATGTCGAAAGCAGAACACCTGTGATTGGTAATGTTTCAGGTGGTCTTTCAGGACCTGCAATTAAACCAGTCGCCCTTTGGAAAATTCATCAAACACGAGCGGTTGCCGATTCACACAATATCCCAATTTTGGGGCAGGGTGGTTTAACCACGCCCAAAGATGCATTGGAGTTTGCGATTACGGGTGCTACGGCTTTGGGTTTGGGTACGGGTTTATTTTATGACCCGCTATTGTGTCGAAAAGTTTTGGATGGTTTGTCGGATTATTTGATAAAACATGAAATGGCATCATATCAAGACTTGATAGGAAGTTTAAACGCTTAATGCTTCGTGTCCTTGCATTATGTGTGCTGTTTTTGTTGGTGCAGCCCAGTTTTGCAGGCTCATTATCTTGGATTACACATGATAGATGGGTGACCGTGGAAAGGGTGGTTGATGGGGATACATTTAAAACGACCAAAGGTGAAAAAGTTCGTTTGTTAGGCATCAACACGCCTGAAATTCGGCACGATAATAGCCCTGCGCAGCCCTTTGGGAAACAAGCCAAAAATGCTTTGACTGCTTTGATAGCAGATAAACAAGTTCGCCTTAGCTTTGACAAAGAAAAGAAAGATAAATATGGGCGCACATTGGCGCATGTGTATTTACGAGATGGTACATGGGTTAATGCAACTTTGGTGGAGATGGGGCTAGCACATGTGTATACCTTTGCACCAAACATAAGTGCAGCAAAGAAGCTATTGCGGGTAGAACAAGATGCCATTGCAGCCAAACGAAACATGTGGAGCCATAAACGTTGGCGCGTGTTAACACCGAAACAATTACGCATGAGTTTATTAGGACAATTTCGTTTGATTCATGGTACTGTCACAAAAATAGATAAAAATGGGTGGCGGTTTGAGCTTGGTAAGTTGACGGTGACAGTGCCTAAGCGTTCAAGGCATGATTTCAAGCGCAAGGTTTTGAAGTTGGGGCAACAAATATTGGTACGGGGGAAGTTACGTATGTCTAGGAAAGGTAAGTGGTTTTTGAGTATTTATACGCAGAGTGATGCATATCACATCAACTAAAACTTGCTTGGCGAGGGTTTTGCTCATTAGTGTTTGCAACCGTGATTAAAAACATAAATAAAAATTTAGAAAAAGGATGATCTATGCGTTTTATTGTTCGACCGATAGCGGTGTTAGCAATGTTGATTGTATCTATAACAACAGCAGCTGCACAAGATTCAAATAATAATATTTTATTGGCTGATTTAAATTTGAATATTGAGGATATGAGCAGTGCATTTTTACTTGCTGATAACAATGCTACCTCAGTTGCGAGACGCTCCGTAACACCGAATGTTCCTGACTCAGCTTTTGAGAAACCAGCGATAACATGGAATCAAACGCATATGTATCTGGGTTTGACATCTATGGCATTGGGCGGAGTTGCAGCTTTAACTTCAGACTCTGTGAAGAAAGATAATGGTTCAGCAGCTTTGAAAAGCAATGTGCATGTTGTTGCAGCAAAAGCAGCTTGGCAGCTTGGCGCATTGGCTATCGGCACAGGCTTGTGGACGCACTGGGATGATTTTCACCTTGAAGATGGCTTGTTAGACCGAGATAACCTACATGTACTGTTGGGTACGCTTGGTGTGATTGGTTATTATATGGCAGTGAACAGTGCTGTGAATGATTATAACACTAGGAGCGGTTCAGTGACTACCAATCATGCGTCCTATGGTATGTTTGGTGGTGCTGCAATGATTACAGGCATTGCCTTAACTTGGTAAAAATAATTAAATAAAGGTATAGGAGATACAACCCATGAAAAAAACATTGATGTTAGCAGCAGCTTTATTGATTACGCCGTTGGTGGGAAACACCATTGGTTATGCAGCAGAAGGTGGCAGTGCTATTCCTGAAATGATGGCAAAATACGAAGCTGAAGGAGCTTCAAATTTTAGTGCTGAAGCTGGCAAAAAGATGTGGACCAAGGTTATGCCTTATGAGAAGAAGGGTGAAATGATCAAAGATAGAAGTTGTTCTACTTGTCATGGTACGGATTTAACGAAGCCTGGCAAACATGCCAAGACGGGTAAAGAAATCGCCCCTATGATTCCTTCGGCAGTGAGTACCAATCGTAAAGGTGAGCAAGTGCCTCGTTTTTCAGAAGCAAAGAAAATCAAGAAGTGGTTCAAGCGTAACTGCAAATGGACTTATGGGCGTGAATGTACCCCTCAAGAGAAAGGTAATTTCTTGGCGTTTTTCAAAAGCTTTAATTGATATCAGAATAAAATAAGAGAGTTCACAGATGAAAAAAATATTATTAATCATGGCTGTTGTTGGTTTTTCTAGTCAGGCATATGCAGGAAATATCTTTGAGAATCTTTTCCGCTTTAAGGGTGTAAAGCCAGTCATGAATGACTTGTACAATGATAGCTGTTCAGAATGTCATTATGCATATTTCCCGGGCTTGTTGCCAAAACGCTCGTGGGAAAAACTGATGTTACCTGATGCGTTGGAAGATCACTTTGGTGAAAATGCAGAACTAGATGAGGAAGATCGTGTTGAAGTGCTTAAGTTCTTGGTGGATAACGCTGCAGATACTTCGTTTTATAAACGCTCAACAAAAATCGTTCGCTCAATTCCCGAAGATGTAACACCGTTACGCATTACGGAAGTACCATATATCAAGCGTAAACATAAGGATTTACCTGATAAATATGTAAAAAATAATCCTAAAGTGAAGTCTTTAATCAATTGTGATGCTTGCCATAGAGCGATTGATAAGGGTATATTTGATGATGATACTATTCTGATTCCAAATTATGGTTATTGGAGTGAGCTTGATGATGATTAAACTTGTGTTTGATGTCACAGATGCTCAGCGTCAATATGCTAGGCTTGATAGATATTGATTTTAATACACTGACTTATTAACAGGAGAGAGAAATGAAAAAAATTATTTTATCAGCAGCGATGCTTGGTGCGTTGAGCCTGAGTGCGAATACAGCAAGTGCAAAACCTACGGCATTAAATAATTTTAATGCTCATTATGGCACATCTGTTACGTCTTGTGCATTGTGCCATACAACAGCAGATGGAAACGCAAACACTGCGCGAAATGCGTTTGGCGCAGATTTTAAAAATGCAGGTGGTGGCAAGACACTTTATATGCCAAATTGGACAACTTTAGATGGGATGAACTCTGGCGGTTTGGCGAGTCCTAATAATGGCGCAGTTATTGCTGCTGGTAATGCACCAGCAGGTGGTACGTTAGCGAACCCTGCAGTGTCAGCAACGACCCCATCTCCGTCTAGCAGCGGCGGTGGTTGTATTGCATCATCGGCAACAACACCATTGATGATGGTATTGGCGATGTTGTCTTTGGGCTTTTTTGTTCGTCGCAAAAAAGACTAAGTTTTAATATGTAGTATCAAGCCTCTTGGGATATACGTATTTCAAGGGGCTTTTTTTTACAGTTTGTTTTACATATTCATGGAGGAATCAGATGAAAAAAATTACAATGTTAGCTGTTTTATTGGGCGCATTCAGTATTGGCTCTACCGTTGCAAGTGCAAATACAGGTGCTTACAATGCATTTAATGCTCATTATACTAACCAAGCCACTTGTGCGTCTTGCCACTCAGGAGGCCCTGGAACGATTCAGCAACTAGGTATAGATTGGAAGGCTCAAGGTGGTACCAGCCAAGCTGGACCTAGTACGCAAGCTGGTTGGGACGCACTTGATGCAATATATTTGAATACATATGGTCCAGTAAAATCTACTTGGGTCTTTTCGGCACCAACACCTGTTGGCACAGCATCAGTTACTGGCTGCATTACAAGCTCTCTATCCACACCATTGATGATGTTTTTGGCAATGTTAAGTTTGGTTTTTGTGGTTCGGCGTAAGCAACATACTGTATCAATAAAGTAATTTTAAGCTTGTGCTATAAATTTGAGGGATTTGTGTTGGTAGGAGATAACCAGTGAAAACAATGATAAAATTAAGTTTGATGAGTGTGATTGTTTTATTAGGCTCAACTGTTGCGCAAGCTCAACCAGGTTATGAAGGAATTCTTAATCGAGCATTAGGTAATGGTGCATCCGTGTACTGCGGGGCTTGTCATCGCGGTGGTGTTACCAATGCCAGCACAGCTACTTTGCCTATGGCAATTACTTGGCGCACTGGTGCAAACCTTGCCTTATCCGATAGTGATGGTGATGGTTTTAATAATGCACAAGAAGTCAGTGGTGCTAGCACCAATTTCAATTTAAATACGGTTTCTCCATTTACCTTGGCTAAAGCTGCTGAAGGCTCAGCTTCTACGAAAGTTGTCGTTGTAGGCGGTGGTCAAGTCTCAGAAACAATAATTACAGATATTTATACGCAAGCAAGCATCACTCTTGCCACAGGGCACAGTATTGCAGGCGGTGTTTCTCCCTTGGTTAATACGACTCTTACACCGACACCAAAGATTTATTTTAATCGTGCAGTGAATGCAGGTGACAAAGTTTATAAGGTTGATTTTACTACTTCCACAGCAACCTTAATGAGCACTGTAACCTTTAATGCTGATGGCAGTGTGACAGTGAGTGGCTTACCAAGTGCTACTAACGTTAATATTGTTGTGGATAGAGCAACACCTATTGTTCCTGCTGGTGGTGGGCCACGCGGTGGTGGAGAAGGCAATGAGGGTCTTGAAGGCTGTATTTCTGGTTCATTACCTACACCACTTTTGATGATGTTAGGATTGTTGGGTTTGGGTTTATTCTTCAGACGAAAACAGGCTTAACGAAGAACTTTAATATTTGAAGACCTTATAAGGCACAGCTTTATAAGGTCTTTTTTATGTCACCGCCGTTTGCGATGGTGGGGTTGATGTTGCTTGGGTTTGCGCTCTGCACGGCTGTGTTGAGTGCGAAAGTTTATGCTTTGTTTACGACTGCCTTGTTTGAGTGGTGCAGATTGGTAGGCAGGGATAAGCTGATGTTCACCCGAACCAATCAAATCACTTCGACCCATTTTTTTTAGTGCATCTCTAAGCATAGGCCAATTATCTTTATCATGATAACGCAAGAATGCTTTGTGTAAATCTCGTTGCTTTTTGCGCTTAGGCACAAACACTTCTTCTTTATACCGTGGTTTAACACGGCTAATGGCTTTAAGGGGATTTCGCCCAGAGCGATACATGGCTGCCGCCGTACTCATAGGTGAGGGAAGGAATGCTTGCACTTGGTCGGCTTTGTAGTTGTTTTGCTTAAGCCATAAAGCAAGGCTAAGCATATCTTCATCAGTCGTGCCAGGGTGGGCTGCAATAAAGTACGGGATGAGATACTGCTTTTTGCCTGCTTCTTTGGAGAATTTCTCAAAAAGTGACTTGAATTTGTCGTATGTGCCAATGCCCGGTTTCATCATTTTGTCCAAAGGTGCATCTTCGGTATGCTCGGGGGCGATTTTCAGATATCCGCCCACATGATGGGTGACCAATTCCTTGATGTATTCAGGGGATTTCACCGCCAAGTCATAGCGCAAACCCGAGGCAATAAAGACACGTTTGATACCTTTAAGTTCACGTGTTTTACGGTAAAGCCGAATCAGTGGGTTATGGTCTGTGCCCATATTCTTGCAAATATCAGGGAACACACATGATGGTCTGCGGCATGATGCTTCAATTTCTGCCGATTTGCATTTCAGGCGGTACATATTGGCAGTGGGGCCACCCAAATCAGAAATCACGCCTGTAAAGTTCGGTGTTTTATCTCGAATCGCTGCGACTTCTTTGAGTACAGATTTCTCAGAGCGGCTTTGAATAATGCGCCCTTCATGTTCGGTAATGGAGCAAAACGTGCAGCCGCCAAAACAACCGCGCATAATGTTGACGGAGTTTTTAATCATTTCATAGGCAGGAATCTTGGTTTCTTTGGCTTTGATATCGCCATAAGCCACATAAGGAAGCCGTGAGTAAGGTAAATCAAACACACTATCCAATTCTTCAGTGGTTAAAGGAATAGCAGGCGGATTGATCCAAACTTCACGGTTTCCATGCTGTTGAATCAAAGCACGGGCATTGCCCGGATTGGTTTCCAAATGCAGCAAGCGCGAAGCATGGGCATAAAGCACTTCATCTTCGGCAACAGTTTCATAAGAGGGCATACGAATGACCGTTTTATCACGGCTTGTTGAAACATCTAAAATAGAAACAGGCTTAACCTTTTCTCGCGTTCGGTGCAGCTCTTTTTCATCACAAGCCTTGTCTGCACCTTTCATTTCATAAGGGTTAGGATGCTGAATCAATGCACCTGGTGTATCGATGTCATGGCTATCTATTTCAAGCCAACCATCAGGCACGGCATTCATCATCACGGCTGTACCGCGAATATGTTTCATGGCCTTGATGTCTTCACCAGCAGCCAAGCGGTGCGCAATTTCAATGATTTGTCGCTCACCATTGCCATAGACCAAAATGTCCGCTTTGGAATCCATAAGCACGGAGCGACGAACCTTGTCTGACCAGTAATCGTAGTGAGCAATGCGCCTTAAGCTGGCTTCAATGCCGCCAATCACTACGGGTACACCTTTAAATGCTTCACGCACACGCTGGGCATACACAGTAACGGCTCTATCAGGGCGTTTGCCGCCCACATCACCCACAGTATAAGCATCATCAGAGCGGATTTTTCGCTCGGATGTATAGCGGTTGACCATAGAGTCCATATTACCCGCAGTTACACCCCAAAAGAGATTGGGTTTGCCTAAAGCTCTGAAATCATCGGCGGATTTCCAATCAGGTTGGGCAATAATACCAACTCGAAAACCTTGCGCCTCTAAAGCTCTGCCGATGACTGCCATACCAAAGCTGGGTAAATCCACATAGGCATCACCGGTTACCAACACAATATCGCAACTATCCCAGCCAAGTTTGTCCATATCCGCTTTGCACATGGGCAGTTGATAGGCGGGGCTTTCATGAGCTTCTGCCCAGTATTTGGGGTAGGATAGTATGGAGCGAGGTGCTTGAGGTAGGGTGATACTCATGGCGCGTTTACACGCCCAGCAATGTTTGTAGTGCTGCTCCTGGGTCATCTTGGCGCATCAATGATTCGCCCACTAAAAAGCCATAGACATCATGTTGGTTCATCAGCTGAATATCATCATGGGTAAAAATGCCTGATTCGGTAATCACCGTGCGTTCGTTGGGTATTTCAGTGAGCAAGTCCAATGTGGTTTGCAGGGTAATATCAAAGGTATGCAGATTACGATTATTGATACCAAGCAATGGCGTGTTTAAATCCATAGCCCGTTCCAACTCTTTAGCATCATGCACTTCGGGTAATACTGAAAGCCCCAATTCAATAGCGGCGGCACATAATTCCTGCGCCAACTCATCTTCAATCATCGCCATAATCAGCAGGATACAGCTTGCGCCCATGGCGCGTGCTTCAATGATTTGGTAAGGGTCTAGCATAAAATCTTTGCGCAAAATCGGGATACTCACGTTTTTGCGAATATCGCGCACGAACTGGTCATCACCCTGAAAATATTTCACATCGGTGAGCACGGATAAACATGTTGCGCCACCTTGCTCATAAGCCTTGGCAATGCTTACAGGATGAAAGTCTTCGCGGATAATGCCCTTGGATGGTGATGCTTTTTTCACTTCCGCAATCACGGCATTTTCTTGTTTGCTGATGCGCTCGATTAAAGCACCTGCATAATCTAGAGGCTGAATAGCTTTCGCTTGGGTGATGAGTGCCTGTTCGCTGACTTTTTGTTTGCAGCTTTTCACCCACTCGCGTTTATATGCCGCGATTTTATTTAATATTGAACTCATAATCAGCTTATTTATTGGTGAATGCAATCAATGCATTCAAAGTGTCAGTCGCTTTGCCATCATCAATAGCTTTGGCAACAACGCCAAGCCCATCAGCAATGCTAGCCACCTTACCTGCTACCCAAAGGGCTGCCGCGCTGTTTAAGAGCACAATATCACGCCCAGCACCTTCTACACCGGCAAGGATATGTTTAATCACTTCAGCATTAAATGCAGCATCGCCGCCTTGCAAAGCTTTGGCTGTGGCATATGGCATACCAAATGCTGCGGGGTCAATTTCAAAGCGGTGGGTTTTACCATCTTCCACCCAAACGGCATCGGTTATGTCTGTCGTCGTAATCTCATCCAAACCATCGCGACCATGCACGATTAAAGCGCGTTTGGTACCCAGTTGCGATAATGCACCTGCCACCAAATCCAATTTATCTTCACCAAACACGCCCAAGATTTGGTAATCAGCGTTAGCAGGGTTGGTCAATGGCCCTAAAAGATTGAACACGGAGCGCACGCCCATCTCACGGCGTACAGGGCCTGCATATTTCATAGCTGGATGACATTGCGGGGCAAAAAGAAAACCAATACCGACTTCATCAATGCAATCAGCTACCTTTTCAGGTGAAATATCCAGTTTCACGCCCAAGGCTTCCAACACATCCGCACTGCCAGACTTGGAAGAAATCGCACGATTGCCATGCTTGGCCACAGGTACGCCGCATGCTGCTAAAACAATGGCAACAGTGGTGGATATATTAAACGTGGATGCGCCATCGCCACCCGTACCGCAGGTATCGAGTAAACCTGATGCTTGGGGCGCAATCTTGGTCGCCGCACTGCGCATGGCTCTTGCAGCACCTGCAACCAATTCAGGGGTTTCGCCTAACATGCTTAACCCCATCAATAATGCGCCGATTTGTGCAGGTGTGGCTTCGCCCTGCATGATTTGGTTGAACACGGTTTCCGCTTGCGCGCTGCTTAAGGGGATGCCTTTTTGTGTTTCAGCAATGGCTTGTTGGATGTTGTAGCTCATATCATAACTCCAAAAAGTTTTTCAGCATGGTATGCCCATGTTCGGTTAAAATAGATTCAGGATGAAATTGGAGCCCGAATGTTGGATGCTCTTTATGCCTTAAACCCATGAGCTCGCCTTCTTCTGTCCACGCTGTGCGGATGAGCGCATCAGGCAAAGGCTCATTCACAATCAAAGAGTGGTAACGGGTTGCCGTAAACGGAGTGGGTAAACCTTTGAATATACCCGCTTCATCATGGTGGATGGGGCTTACTTTGCCATGCATCAAACGTGGCGCGCGAATCACTTTGCCGCCAAAGACTTCGCCAATGGATTGATGCCCAAGGCATACGCCCAAAATGGGCAGCTTGCCTGAGAAATGTTCAATGACTGCTTTGGAAACACCTGCTTCTGCGGGGGTGCAAGGGCCGGGTGAAATCAGAATACGCGAGGGTTTTAAATCTTCGATTTCCGCAATGCTGATTTTATCATTGCGATACACCTGCGGCACATCACCAAGTTCACCCAAGTATTGCACCAAGTTGAATGTAAACGAATCGTAGTTATCAATGACTAATGTTGCCGCACTCATGATGCTTCTCCGTTGCTTTGTGAGGTGGAAGGTTGTGCCGCAGCGAGCGCCACAGCTCGGAACATGGCAGATGCCTTGTTCACACATTCTTGGTATTCGGTTTCAGGCACAGAATCTGCGACCAAACCGGCACCTGCTTGCACATTGAGCACATCATCTTCAATCACAGCCGTACGAATAATGATGGCAGTATCCATATTTTCACCACCAAAAGAAATATGACCAATGCAGCCGCCATAAGGGCCGCGTGGTTGGCCTTCCAATTCATCAATAATTTGCATGGCGCGAATTTTGGGTGCACCCGATAATGTGCCTGCGGGGAATGTGGCAGCCAATAAATCCAGTGCATCCACGTCATCACGCAACGTGCCTTCCACTTGCGATACAATATGCATGACATGGGAATAGCGTTCAATCGCCATAGAGTCGGTGACTTTGACCGAACCAAACTGGCTGACTCTGCCCAAATCATTGCGCCCTAAGTCCACCAGCATCACGTGTTCTGCAAGCTCTTTGGTGTCTGCCAACAATTCTTTTTCCAAAGCCAAATCTTCTTCTTTGGTTTTGCCTCGTGGTCGAGTGCCTGCAATAGGGCGAACAATGGCTTTGTCGCCTTCTTTGCGCACCAAGATTTCAGGTGACGAACCAATTAAAGTCACGCCCTGAATCGCCATATAAAATAAATATGGAGATGGGTTGATATGGCGAATGGCGCGATACAATGCCAAAGGATCCACATCCAGCGGTTTGCTAAAGCGTTGTGAGACCACCACCTGAAAAATATCACCTGCCAAAATGTATTCCTTGGCAGTTTCTACCATGCTTTCATATTCTTGCTGGGTGACGTTAGATGGTGGAATATCTAAGGCAAGCTCATCATTCATATGCGGATGGAATGGTGCAGGTGCAGCGGTATGGGCAAGTGTGCTTTCAATATCATCTAAAATCACATCAGCTTCCGCCTGCGAAGCTTCTAAAACGCACAGGTGCACAATGCCTTTGAGATTATCAAACACCACAAACCTATCCACCAACATATAAGCGGCGACAGCTTGATGCCCCGTCACTTTTTGCTCCACACCAGGTTCAAACCTATGGATGATATCGTAAGAAAAGTAGCCCACAGCGCCGCCAGTAAATGGCAAATCATTATCGCTATCCACCACGTCATGGTTGATGACGGTGTGGCGAATCCAGGTCAAAATATCGCCTGCGGCAAAGCGTTGTTCACTACCATCACGATGCTGAATGATTAACCCATTTTCCTCTTCAATGGCAATTTGCGCAGGGTCAAAACCGATGATGCTGTAACGCCCCCAATGCTCGCCGCCCTCCGCGCTTTCAAATAGAAAGCAGTCATGATTTCCGCGCAAGCGCGCAAACAAAGATACAGGCGTATCACAATCGGCAGATAAAATGCGTTGGAACAGTTTCACAGCAAACCTCGAATCATAAGATGGGCGCATATTGACACAAAACAAAGCACATGGCTAAATGCGGCTCACTTTTGCTGGTGTGAAATTTGTCCATCGGGTAAAAATGGGGCCTTAGCTCAGCTGGGAGAGCGCCACACTGGCAGTGTGGAGGTCAGCGGTTCGATCCCGCTAGGCTCCACCAATTGAAAATTTTATATTGTCCAATAAAATCCATTAAACCTTGTGTTTAATGGATTTTTTCTTGCCATATTGTCTAATGTGGTCTTATACTATTTCTACAGATACACTTAAATTGACGGTATATTTGACGGTATAAAACATCATTGGATGACAATGGACAAAAATATACCGTCAAGGTTGGAGGTATATATGTTACCAGACGTGAAAATTCGAGCAGCAAAGGTGCCCGAGGGCAGGAAGCAATTAAAATTAACTGATGGAGAAGGTTTATATTTGCTTGTTTTGAAGTCAGGTAAGTATTGGCGCTTTGATTACCGCTATGGTGGTAAGCGTAAAACCTTAGCCATCGGAGTTTATCCTGATATGTCCGCCAAGCTTGCGAGAAAAGCGAAGACTCAAGCACGTGAGCTCTTAGCTGAGGGAATTGACCCTTCTCAAGTTAAGAAACAGGAGGAGGCTAGGAAAACAGCAGAATCTCAAGCTTCAACTTTTGAAGGAGTTGCAAGGGAGTGGTTTGCTTCATATTCAAAGGATTTATCTGAGGCTTATGCAGCGAAAGTGATGACAAGCTTGGAGCAAAATGTGTTTCCTTGGCTAGGAGACTTGCCGATAAAGAGTATAAAAGCATCAATGGTATTGGATACGTTGAAACGCATTGCTGATCGGGGAGCAGAAGAAACAGCGAGGCGTGTTAAAGCTTTGTGTTCGCAAATCTTTTGTTATGGCGTGATACATCATGAGCTTGAAATAGACCCAACAACAATGATTAAAGGCTTCTTAAAGCATAAGAAAAGAAGACATTATGCATGTATTACAGAGCCAAGAAAGGCTGGGGAATTGATGAGAGCCATTCAAGGGTTTGAAGGCACTTATGTTGTTAAAGCTGCTCTCATGCTCACCCCTTATGTCTTTTTAAGACCTGGTGAAATTAGGCACCTAGAGTGGAAGGAAATTGATTTTGAAAACAAACAAATAAAGATAGCTGCAGAAAAAATGAAGATGAGGCAAGTACATATAGTACCACTTTCGAATCAGGCTGTTGCTATTTTGAAAGATATTCAACCCCTTACAGGCAATGGGCGTTATGTGTTCCCTTCAATTCGCACGAACAAACAACCAATCAGTAATAATACGATTAACGTGACTTTACGCCGCCTTGGTTATGATAAACATACGATGACGGCTCATGGTTTTAGAGCAATGGCTTCAACTTTATTGCATGAGCTTGGGTTTAATTCTGATTTTATTGAAAGACAATTGGCGCATAAAGAAGGTAATGCAATTAAGGAAGCCTATAATCATGCTAGGCATTTACCAGAAAGGGTAAAAATGATGCAATCATGGGCAGATTATTTAGATAGCCTACGTGATGGTGCTCAAGTTATACCTTTTTATTCAGTGCAGAGTACCGCTTAAGTTGAGGTTCAATCCTTGCAATAAATTCAGTAAGTGTTGAATCACAGGCGTTACAAATATCATTGATTTCAAACAAGTCTAGTCGTCTTTCGCCTAATTCATATTTACTAACATAAGTTTGGGGGCGACCTAGTTTTTTCGCCAACTGAACTTGTGTTTGTTGGCTTTCTTTTCTCAGTTCACGTAAGGACTTCTGCAAAAAGTCCTGTCGGGCACTCCACTTATCTCTATCCATGGATGGGACAATAGATTACTGCTTGCAATACCCTATTATGGGGTATTATAGTGCGTGTTACTTTTTACTCAAGATAGTGCGATTTGTCCGTTTTGAGATGCGACATTTTTAACCAAAAACTAGGGGAATTAAATTGATATTAAAATTTTTGAGAAAGTATTCGTTTATAACGCTTACAATTACTATGACCATGTTAAATGTACAATATGCATCGGCAGCAACGCCTGCTGTAGCCGCAGGTGCTGACTTTACAATAGTATTAAAAGCAGATGGGACACTTGTTGCGTGGGGAGGGAATAGCTTTGGTCAAACAACAGTACCAGCTGGTTTGTCAGGTGTCGTTGCCATTGCTGCTGGCGATAGTCATGTTTTAGCATTAAAGTCAGATGGTACAGTTGTGGCGTGGGGTTCAAATGCAAGCCTGCAAGCATCAGTACCTGTTGGTTTAACAGGTGTGACTGCTATTGCAGCAGGTTCGGCTCATTCGTTAGCGCTTAAGTCAGATGGTACTGTAGTAACATGGGGAACAGATGTTTTTGGTTCGACAACATTACCAGCTGGTTTGATAGGTGTTACTGCTATTGCAGCAGGTTTTCACGACTCAATTGCATTAAAATCAGATACAACGATAACAATGTGGGGGCAAAATTATTCAGGACAAACATCAGTTCCAGTGGGATTGACCTCTGTTTCCAAGGTTTCAGCAGGAGTAGGTCATACGGTAATTGTTAAAACAGATGGCCTTGTAACTGCGTGGGGTGGTAATACAGCAGGCCAAATAACCATACCAGTAGGTCTTGCCAGCGTGACTGATGTTCAGGCAGGTGCAGGTTTTACTGTGGCTTTGAAATCAGATGGAACAGTTGCTGCCTGGGGAGATAATACTTTTGGACAAACAACAATACCTATTGGGTTATCGAGTGTGATTGCGATTGATGCTGGTAAATTTCATACAGTCGCATTAAAATCAGATGGAACCGTGGTTGCTTGGGGCTCAAATGCTTGGGGGCAAATAACGATACCCACTGGGTTAAATCTTCAAACAAGCACATCGAGCGGAACAGGTGGTAGTACACCAACACCTACACCGACAACAATCAACGCTGACTCAGGTGGTGGAGGTTGCTTGACACCAACATCAATACCTTTCCCAATGCTTTTCATAGGCTTTATGTTGCTGTTTATAAGGTTGAGACAAAACTAAGTTAGTTAGAAGTAAGTGTGTTGAATTAGGCAGCTTTTTAGCTGCCTTTTTAATGGCGATTTATGAAAGCTTGCCTTGTTAAGGGAAGTCAAAAAGCTGTATGTTTGTCCTATGCGAGCCTATGCAGTCCTTTTTTCTTATTGAGCATCTAACATGTTGATTTCACAAATGTTTAACCTATCTTCTCCACATTAAAATTATCACTGTTCATGATTTATCATATCAGTGATGAACCCCAAAACCTCACGGGGTAGAGCAAACACCATTGGTGGCTCGGCTTGCTTTTAACGATAGTTAGGCAGGTGAGGAGAGAAATACCAAGAGGGAGCCTCACTTTTCCCTTTTGGGGATAGGTGCGCTCTTTCTGGTTAAACTACAGAAAAGGAGATAAGAAATGTGTAAACCACAGGCACCACCTGGGTGAGCAGGAACCCAAGCCAGTCATCGCTGGAATGAGATAGCTTTGCTATGCAAAGATTTTTTATGGGTTAGTTACCAAATAGGTAGCAAGATGAAAGTGTGAACAGTCCCGACTATACGGGGGCGAATCGGGGGAACTTAAGCCATCCCCGCGTTGTTAATCAGCAATGAGGTGTTTCTTTCCATTTTGATACAAATACTATTCAGGATTTTTTAAACCCAGGGGCTAAAAATAAATCAGCATGGTTCATGATCTCAGAGGTGTTTTTTAGGTATAACTGAAATTCATTGCCTGAAAGCTTCTCGTTAAGTGAACAATCAACGTTCCAACGTCGCAGTAAATAACCTGCAAGTGATGAGCGCACTTTTTTTTCTAAAACTCCATCTCTCATGCCATAATCAAACTCAATGGTTTTAGGATGCTTTTGATTGGGATGAGGGATTATTTTTAAAGTGACAAACTTGTTATATGTATGGTCATTAGATTGAAGCTCCCCTTGTTCTGGTGGAGCATCTAATTCAGTAACTTTTAGAAACCTAGACAGTGAGAAGTCGGAAAAATGTCTTCTGTTTTCGCTTCTGTCGTAAGCACGGACATACCAGTGCAAACCAGTATCAAAAATAGCATGGGGAACTAACTGCTTAGTGCTTTCGCCGCTTCTTGTAGAGCGGTAAACACACTCAATAGCTTTGTTTAAATAAATGCTTCTGGTTAATTTAGATAGAAGACCTACTTCAAGACTTCGCCCTAAACGAAGGGTGTTTTCAGGCGTAACTGAAGCATCTGCTAATTCATTAGTGATCCTTGATAAGGTGTTATCAGAAGTGTAACTGAATATAGGCTTGAAATTTTGACTGATTACATATGAGCGGATGTTAGGTTGATAAGTGAGATTGTCTGGAGCCTCTGTGTTGTACAAGTTAAAATCTCGAGTAGCTGCTGCTGGGGCAATGCCAAATTTTTGCTGCAAGTCTTTACGACCAACCTTGCCCAAGAAATAAGCGCAATAATCTATATACTTTACTCTTTCTAGCTGAATATCACTAATTGAATCTAATTTATTCATCACACCCTCATAATTTAACTATGGCGAACCATATTGCACATAATCATAATAATCAATAGCCTTATAACAATTGACATCATCAAAATGATGATGTAGTGTTCGGTTTCAACATAATTATGTCAGGAGTGTTTAATGGCTACTTTACAAAAAGAATTTGAAGATTTTCACAATGAAATAAAATTAGGGACATATGAAGAAAATCAAGCTTTAAGAGACAAAAGAGATTTGTTGATTAACGAACTTACAGAGAAGCTGAAAGATGAAAAAGTTCCTGGCACAGACAAAAAATTAACCTTCACCAAGTTCGACCAAGGCTCATATGCTATGAACACAGGCATTAAACCTAAGGATGGTGATTATGACATTGATGTAGGAATCATCTTTGATATCACCAATGATGAATATGATTCGAATAAACTAAAGAAACTGGTATTTAAAAAGTTGAATGGTCAGCACAATCGAACTGTGATATTCAATACCCCCTGTATAACGGTCAAATATTCAGATGGTTATCACGTTGATATCGCGATTTATTCAGATAATGACGGGGACTACCACATCGCATGGGGAAGAAAGGATGCTGAAAAAAAACAATGGTATAAATCTGAGCCAAAAGAATTAAAGCAATGGGTTGCGGATGTTTCCGCTGACTGTAAACATGCAGAGCAGTTCAGGAGATGTGTTAGATATCTGAAAAATTGGAAAGCGAAGAAGTTTTCTAATGATGGAAATGCTGCACCTGTGTCCATCGGGTTAACTATTCAGGCTAGAAATGCTTTCAGCTATCGATGTGACAATGACCTTGATGCACTAATCAATATTGTGAGCACAATGAAAAGTGGGTTTTCCAGTAGCTTTGACCTTGAGTCAGTGTCCTTTAAAAAAAGTATTGAAGTTGAATTACCAGTAAAGCCATTTAAAAATGTATACTACAAGATGACACTAAATCAGACAGATCAATTTTATGAAAAACTTGATGCATTATTAGAGGTTTTAGAGGAAGCAAAAGGTGAAGACTCTGACCATAAGGCAAGCAAGTTATTAAGAAAGGTGTTTGATGGTTTCCCTTTAGTCGAAGATTCAAAAGCATCCAACACAGCTCCTATTATCATGACTGGAAACAATGCATGATGGAGGTCGAATTAAATGAGGTAATTAGCCAGATTAAATCACCTCATTTAATCTCTTGGGAGAAAAGTGATGGGAACTACTCCTTTGTATTGAAGGGGAGGAAGAAAGATTGGAATGTTAAATTAGTATTCCCCACAAATTTCCCGTTCGAATTGCCTAAGGCTGTTCTGTTGGATACAGACCTAATTGGCTCTTTAGCGCATGTTAATTTTGAAGGACTTATTTGTGTCACTGAAGGTGATTCCTTGCTTTGGAATTATCATAAGCCAGTTGAAGTGCTTAAGTCACTATTGTGCAATATAGTAGATCTTCTTGATGAAGCTATTTTGAAAGTCAGTAAAGATGAGCTAACAGACGAATATGAGGGGTACTTTCAGTGCTGTGCATCTCCCATTAATTCATTTTATGAGGCTAGTGATACTCTCGAATATGCACACCTAAATATATTCCAACCTAATAGCAGGAAGAAAAAAGAGCGACCTGTACTGTTGAATAACCGTAGAAATGAATACCAAGACGATTATAGCAATTTGAAGAAAGTGCATAACCAAGTAATTAAAATAATTCATATGCCGCTTTCAGAGCCTGTATTGCCACCGAAGGCAAACGCAAAAATATCAGCTAATTATGTTTTTGATTTGAAGAAATTCTTGTCAGATCGAAACAAAGCCAAGCTAGATAAGCTTCTGCGTAAAGAAAAAATTCATGCTCAGTTTTTTGTGCTCCTTAGTATGCCGAGAAGTTCTGGAGAGAGGAGTCAGTTATTACTGAGCTTTACTGCAAAAAAAGGAATGCCCCACCCACTACTGGAAAGGTCAGATGGATGGGATATTGAACTGTTTTTGCCTGCTCGAAATACAAAAGGATATTTACTTGAGCGTGGAGGGGCTGAAAAGAGCTTATTAAATAAGAAGGTTGCAATTGTTGGATGTGGATCGGTAGGTGGAGAAGTAGCTTTGATGCTGGCTAAAGCTGGCGTAGGTGAGTTGACACTGATTGATCATGATCTTTTGGAAGCTGACAACATATACAGGCACCGCCTGGGTGGTCTATCTCTAAGCTATCTTCCTGATAAACAGACTGGGAAAGTTAATACTCGTAGTAAGGTCAATGCATTAGCATCTTTAATGCATCTCGATTTCCCTTACATTACTGTGAACCCCAAACGGCAATTATTTTGCAACCTGACCAAAGATAAAGATTTACTGTCATCTGACTTGGTGGTTGTTGCAGTTGGCTCGCCTGCGTTAAGCTTGCAAATGAACAGGCAGTTTAAAGAACTCAATATCAATAATGTTATATTTTGTTGGAATGAAGCTGCTGGAATTGGAGGACACTCAGTATTGCTGGATTTAAGGTCATCATGTCTTGAGTGTCTATATTCTGATGACAGTGGTTTTAATAATAGGTGTCATCTAGCCCTTTTAGAAAACGGACAGAAAGTATCAAAGAATTTAACGGGGTGTGCGGGGGTGTTCACGCCATTTTCCTATTTAGACTCTTCGCAAACAGCAGCAATAGCCTCTAGGCATGCTATAGATCACTTATTGTTTGGTTGGCATTCAAAAGCAATGAGCTGGAAAGGTGAAAATCAAGCAGGTTTACAAGTTACTAACAGGTACAACAAGATTTCTTTAAAAGAGGAGATTGAACTCTATAGAGAAGATGGTTGCAGGGCATGTTGTGGATAAAGAGTGGTCATTTGAAATTAAAAATCTTGGTTTGGTTCGAGTCAGTTCTTCACTTCTTACTAAATTACGGGCATATCGGCAACTAACCCCAAACACTCCAGAGTCTGGAGGTGTACTGGTAGGCATGTATTTAAATTCTGGCGGGGCACTACTTATTAACGAATTAACACCACCTCAACAAACAGACAAACAAGGACGACACACATATTACCGATCAAAATCTCACCATGACCTTGTGAGAGCAATTTGGAAGAAATCAAAGCATCATTCTACATATGTTGGGCTATGGCATAGTCACCCTGAACCAGTTCCAACTTATTCACCAACGGATAAAACAGACTGGCTCAATGCGATCAATTATTCTAAATATGAAGGCAATAAATTATTTTTCTTCATTGTGGGGCAAACTCACGCAAGGGCTTGGCTAGGAGTAAATAGACGATTTGGGCGCAAAATTGAGTTGATAGGAGAATATAAATTTGATGACTAATTTATGGAATAAAATTAAATGGCTATTGCTTTATTACGCTGACATTAGAAAGAAGTCATTTCCTCTTGCCCGTATGGGAACGCAAATTATTGTGGGCTCACTGGCTATATTTTCAGTTGGAGGTTTCATTCTTAACTATATATTTCCTGAAGGTTTTCAACAATTACAACTCTCTTCTGGCGATGTCTCAATGTATTCGATGCTCGTTGGTACTGTGGGTTTTGTTTTAGGCTTCTGGCTAATTTGGGTTGATGTTATAAAGCTCCAGAAGCAAGTAAGGGGAACAGCAAGGGTACTCATTATGGGAATGCTTGGAACATCGAAAAGATTTCCCAATGAGTTGCTATCTAAATCTGAACAGCTTGATTCAAGAGAGGTCATTGAATTGGGTATTGAAGAAGGTCAAGGTTCAATTGAGGATCAAATCAAAATGTACAATGCGGAGCTTACGGTTCAAATCTATAAAAGGTTTATTTTAAATCATGATTGTAGCAAGGTTTATTTGGGAGGGCTGGCTAGAATACCATTCTTGGTTGCATACGGAGCTTGCTTTAGAGCTGTAAGTGCCAAAGTCGTTTACTATGACCGCTTTCATAGTGGGGGAGACTGGAGGCTATTAAATGATGAGTATGAATCTATATCTCTCGCCGAATATGATATGAGTACACCTAAGCCTGACTCAAAAGGCAATATCGGTTTGGCATTGGGGTTCAGTACGCCAATTCAAAAGAGCCAGCTTCCAGAGTTTATTGCTGACCATACATTAATGCTTACTCCAAATACTCAAACAGAGCGAAACTTGCTAAAAAACCAAGATAATCTACATCAAATCTCTGAAAAGGTTCAAAAAATCATTGATCATTTATCAAGTCTTCCCAATTGTAAAAAAGTTCATTTGTTTTTATCTGTTCAATCTACATTAGGTTTGGATATTGGTAAACGCTACCAAGAAGGGATACATAAAAATTGGGTTATACACAATTTTAATGCTTCTCAATCCAAATATGATTGGGCTATTGAGCTTTCAAAAGATGGTATTACAAGGTTTCAATGAAACAAATGCTTCTCATCAATATGGCATAGCTAGTTTTAAATTCATGTCACCGTCACTTGTCCATTCATCAGCATGGGTAAGAGCCAGTCACGGAGTTGGGTGAGTTGTTGGTTTTCTTTTTCCAGCATCATTTGCTTTTGAAAAATAGGCTTCAATTGAGTATCCATAACTTCGATTAAGTCTTTTTTGGGAATAACAATTCTACTTTGTTTTAAGTGCTCTTGTGTGATGTGTCCCATCGTCGTTTTTCGTTTTTCTGCCATCATCTTGAAATGGTTCAAGTAGTTCCGCAGCTCGTAATAGTAAAAAGTTTTCGGGTATTTTTTTGAAGTAACTTTGAAGATGTGCTGATTTAAGGCCCCAACCCCTTGTGACCAAATTTGAACCAATAGCGTAGCAGACCATGAAAAGAGGACATCCCCATCATTTACAACTGCTTTGCTTGGGATTGTAGCCTTAGCTTTCTCCGTTTTGTCTGAAAAACCTTCTGTCATTTCCTTAATTTTTATGACTCGCAAGTAGTCACTTGATATAGGGCGATGTTTTTGCATAGCTAAGCCATTAAAGTAATCTGCAATATTCCATAAAGAATCATCTTGCCAGCCATCAGGGATTTCACGCTTAAGGGTTTCATTATACACCATCTTGCCACCTGATGATTTATAAGGCTTGCCGTTTTCATCGGGAAAATCGAATTGCACAAACCAGTAGTCATACAGTGTTTTTGCCATGGCTTCCAATTCGGCATTGATGCGGTTGTTGAGTTCGGTTTTCTCACTAATTAAGAAGAGTAAATCACCAATTTTAACTTGCTCGTCATACTCTGGTAAAATTAAGTCCAGATAAGAAAAAATATTTTCATTTAAGCTGGCTCTTAATGTAAGCACCGCATTATTCGTCATTGTTTTTCGAAATAGCTTACTGCGCAGGTAAAAAGCCATGAATTTATGATATGTTATATCAGTTTGAGTCGGTCTTAACCTTTTTAAAAAACCACTATAGGTTGCATCTGTATAATCCTTGAGTGCAACCGAACTCATAGCGAGTTCATCCACTACTTCACTTGTTCGTGTTAAAAAAATGTCTCCTTCTAATATAGAGTACTTTAAACGCTCCTCTTTTGAGGTGTCCATCAAGTCATTTAAGGCCTCTGGTACAAAGTAATTATTAAAAACAGCAGAAAAAGAAAGAAATGGAAACCCATGCCCAGCTTGCTCAGGTTTAGATGAAATACCCGAACTCATTTCATATAAGCAATGAAACTTATATGTTGTTAGTTTACTCATACTTCAATCCAGCCAACTGCTTTTTAATCTCAACTTCCAAAGTTCTGGAATCATCAAACAAAGCATCAAGATTATCGCTAAACCCTTTCATTTTGGCTTCAAATTCTTCATGGGTGATGTCCACATACTCAATCTTTACTTCAAAATACTGACCCGCACTTAAGCTGTAGTTTTTATTTTGAATATCTTCATAAGAAACGACCACAGAGAAATCATCAGCACCTTTAACAGCAAGGAAGCCATTGATGATTTGCTGCTCTTCGGCTTCGGTGAGCACCGTTTTCTGGTTTTTCCCATCCTTGATGGTTTCGCCAAGGTTGGATGCGTCAATCAACACCACATCGCCTTGATTTTCTTTGTCGATAAACACAATGGATACATTGGTTCCCGTGGTTGCAAAGATATTGCTCGGCATGGACACCACACCCGCCAGCATCTTCTCATCGACAAGCTTTTGGCGGATTTTCTTATCGATGCCTGATTGCGCTGTAATAAAGCCTGTAGGCACGACCACAGCGGCTTTGCCGTTGGGTTTGAGTGAATAGATGATGTGTTGCAAGAACAACTGGTAGATAGCCATTTTGTCTTTAGCTTTTTTTAGAATATTCGGCACCCCTGCAAAGAACCGTTCATGGTTTTCCTTACTGTCCAAATCATCACGGAAATCACTGAAATCCATTTTGAATGGTGGATTGGATACAATGTAGTCAAACCTCTTTAAGCCGCTGCCTTCCTTATGATAAGGGTGCAGCATGGTGTTACCCTGAATAATGTTTTGAATCGAATGCACCAAGTTATTCAAAATTAAATTCAGGCGCAGCAGGCTGGATGATTTTTGCGAAATATCTTGCGAGAAAATACTGCATCGCTGCTCACCAATAGCATGGGCAAGGTTCATCAACAATGTACCCGAACCTGCCGATGGGTCATAACAACTTACATTCTTCACTTTTCCTTGTTGTTCCGTAGGCACAAGAATCGCAGCCATGATTTTAGCTACAGCATGGGGCGTGTAATACTCGGCATATTTGCCGCCACTGTCTTTGTTGTAATCCTTAATCAGGTATTCAAAGATGGTGGCAAAGAAATCATATTTCTGGGTGAAAATGCCTTCAAAACTAAACGCCACCAGCTTGTTAATTAGCGCACGGCAAAAATTATCCCGCTTGGATGTGTCGGTGATGTTTTCGCTGATACGGTCAAACAAGGTGACTTTGGAACCACCATCGGTTTTTACGGCAAAGATGTCGTTGTTATTGATGGCAATATCAATCAAGGTGTCATCAAAGCGTTTGGCAAAGTCTGGCGTGTTTTGTTGCTCAAACAGGTATGAAATAAAATGCTCAGGCTTGAGGCGAGCTGTGTCTGCACTCATTTGCATTTGCAGCATGTCTTGCTCGTCTGCGCTCATGGCAGCATAGACTTTTTCCCAGTCTTCTGCTTTTGCAAGGCTTGGCTCAATTTTCTTGGCTTCATAAGCGAATTTATCATTGAGGAACTTATACAGGAAAACCTGCGTGATGATTTTGAATTCATTACCATCATTGCCCAAGCCATAGGATGCACAAATACCTTTCAGGCTATCAATCAGCTCTTTTGTTCTGCGTTCAAAATCTTGTGTTACCACGTTTGTACTCCGTTATTAAATTCACTCATATATTCTTTGACCAGCAGGCTATTGATAAAGCGGACATCGTCAGCACTTATATCAACATGATGCTGCTTTTTGAACTGGTCGAACACCATAGGCATGGTTGTGCGTTCAAAGAAGCTTTCATTGTCCAATATCTGCGTGTTTTGTAAAACTTGGTCATCGGCTTGCTCTTTCACCGCATTTAATGCTTCAAAGATACGCCGTTCATGCTCTGCAATGCCTCGTGCCACAAGGCGTTTATGGATACGCGTATATTTCACATCGCCTTGGTATTTCGCTTTAAGTTGTGCGTTGTGTCGATTAAGTTCTTCTGCTTTATCATAAATGCTATTTAGGCTGCCAATATTTGCATTCATTTCTTCTTGAGACACTTCACTTAATTTTTTCTTTTTGAACAAACGCTCCAACTCTTCTTTCAAACTGATAAATTTCGGATCTGTTTGGTCAAAGTTGCCAGCCAAGGCTTCTCTGGTTTGGCGAAGGGTGTTTTTCAGTTTATCGGCTAATACCAGCTCTTCTTCGCTCACCTTGGTGAACATAAACAACACATCTTCAAGGGCAACATTGAGTAGGTTGCTGGTGGTTGAGCTACTTTCAACATTCTCTTTGAGATTCAGTAAGTCCAAATGATTGCTTACTTCACGATAGAGCACTGTGAGCTTTTGAAAGTCGATTTTACCCAAAAGCTCATCATGCCCATACAAACGAATAAGATTATACAGGCTTTTTGCATCACCCAATGCCTTTTTGATGGCTTGCACTTCTTTTTTGTCTTGAATTTGACTTATTTGCTGTGAGAAAGCCTCGGCATTATCGGTGTCAAAATCCCAGAGAATATCTTTAATGCTTTCGATTTCTTGTTCAATTTCTTCTTTGGACTTGAATAAGTTGGAATAATGCTCCATTTCATCGCCCAGCTCTTGCTGAAGCTCCTCAAAATAGAGTTGATTCGTTGCGTCAAATTCCTTGCTAATATCTGCGAAATCCACCACATAACCATAGCGATGCTCTTTGTATGTGCGGTTTACACGGGTAAGTGCTTGCAGCAAGTTATGCCGCTTAATGAGACGACCTATGTATAATTTTTTAAGGCGTGGTGCATCAAAGCCAGTCAGCAGCATGTTGTAAACAAACAATATATCAATCTTGCCTGCCTTGAAATCTTCTACCCAAGCTTTGCGCTCATCCTTGCTGCCATGGTCATGAAGAATCAATGCTGCTGATGTAAGCTTTCCTGTTTTTGTTGCGGTATATGCTTTGGGCGGTTCTGCTGCCATAGGTAGCGTACCATCTATGCGAGGATTGGTACTTTTGGTATGTGAAGAAATATCAACAACATTGGAATCCTTATTCTGAAAAATCTCATACATTTGTCTTGCTTGCTTGGAGCTATCACAAATAACCATGCCACCAATGCTATGATCACCCAATGCCACTCTGCTATTTTCAAGATCATCCATAATATATTCGAGCATGGGCTGAACATATTGATGGTGAGCGAAGAGTTCGCGTTTATCAATATCACCTTGTTGCAACTCTAGTTCTTCAAGGATTTTGCGAAGTGTCATCTTATAATTCGTCTCAATCTCTTCACGAATGAGCCTTAACGTATAACCATCGGCAATGGATGCGTTGTAATAGTACTTGTGAATATAATCGCCAAAAAGGGCTTTTGAGTTATATTCATCACCCAGTAGTGGTGTACCTGTAAGACCAATCTTGATGGCTTTTTTATCCGACTGCTCAAGGTTGGCTAAAAAGCTACCTTTGGGGTTATAACTGCGGTGAACTTCATCCAAGAAATAGATGCGCTGGATATTCACCAGATAGTCATCCGTGCTAATTACATCAGGGTCATCTTTGAATTTTTGGATATTTACCACTGTGACTTCAAGTTTGCCTGAATGGTTATGAATCACGCTTGTAGATTTAATGTCTTTGGCGAAGTCATCACGCGAACTTACTGTATGAACGATTAAACCTCGGCTGGTAAACTCCCTATGCGCTTGAATAAGCAAATCAAGCCTATCTACAATGAAATAAAATTTAGGGATAATCGACTGCTTTTGGAAATAATCGGTTAAGTGTTTTACATTGTAATAAGCCAGCGCAGTTTTCCCGCTACCCTGGGTATGCCAAACAATACCTTTGCGAATACCCTCATTGAGTTTCTTCTCAATCGCTTTTGTGGCGAAGATTTGCGGGTAGCGCATGATATGTTTTTGCAAGCCGCTGGTTTCATTCACATAGGCAATCGCATATTGAAGGATAAAAGATAAGCGCTCACGGCTGAAAAGCGATGTACAAATACGATTGGTTGGTGAGTCGGGATTTTTGTTCGTCAAAAACTCAGGGCTACCTTTAATGCCCGCTAAGTTTGTATCTTTTAACACAAAGTTTTCAACCGCTTCATCTGCTGGCCTCAATAAACGATCGAGGTCTAAATGCTCTTCTTCGCGGAAGTAGTTGAACACAGGTTTATGGTATGAAGGAGAGGCATAAAATGCGCCTTCAATGGGTTCTGGGGAATCATCGTCATATTCCATGTTGTTTGAGAAGACCATGAGTTGCGTGATATTGACAAAACGGCGGAATTTTTTGTTTTGAAAGCGTGTATTGATTCTGTCGCGTTCAGCCAACACACCTTTTTGATTGTTTGGTTTTTTGACCTCGATAAACGCGAGAGGCATACCATTGATGAGAAGAATAATATCTGGGCGAAACTCATCATCACCATTTTTATAGGTTAGCTCTGTGACGACATGAAATGAGTTATTATCAAAATCTTCAAAGTCGATCAGCTTAATGCCTGACTTTTGAGTTAACCTTTCATAAAAGGCTTTACCCAAATCATCGTTGTCTAATGTGATAGAAATTTCAGTAAGCAAGCGGTCAATATCTGCCGCATTCATACTTGGATTTATTTTGGCAATGCTGTCACGAAAGATGTCAGGGAATATATTTGTATCAGGATTCCAATTCGCATCTTTAAGCGAGAGGTATTCATAGCCTAATCGTGTTAGGTGCAGAATTGTTGGAATTTTTACTCTTGAGTCTTCGTTGAACTTTGCGTTACTACCCATGTAAGCCCTCCAGCCCACGGCGAGAGTAGTTTAAATATGGGTACTTTTCAATTTGTGAAACTTAATGTTCATTGTGAAAAAATATTTAGTGGATTTTTTGAATCATATTTGATGGGTATTTTACAAGAGTGGGTGGGCTTTTTCATAAGAATACACAAGTTCGGTTTTAATTTGTAAGCATCAAACCATTTTTTAATGTGCCGTATACAAAGCCTGATAGTATTGCTGCAGTCATAAAATCCATGGTATCTCCTTTAATAAGTAGAACAATGTAGTAGTTTGGTAACGACATCAACCTTTTAAGCTTGGTTGTAGGTGTAAGCTCAGAGAAAAAATAATTAGTACCTTTAAGGTGCTGTTTATTTATTAACATCTCTTAGGAGTCTGCCTATTTCAAAAATTGCAGCAAACTCAATATTCCGCACATTTCCAATTACTTTGTTTTGTTCTATATCGATAAAATGATTTCCATCACATTTAATGTAGTCATATATGGGTGATATATCGTATGTTTCAGATGGAACTAAAGTTCCATCACCCTGTATAATTCCAGCAGCTATAGAGTGGTTTCCATTTTCAACCCAAATAATGTTTAGAGGCTTCCATAATACGGTGTAATGATTACTGTCCTGTTTCCAAGCTCCTCTATTCCTGCTTTGCCCGTGATGAATCAATGCAGCTTGCATTCTACTTCTTTCCCAAGGGTTTGTTATTACTAAATCATCACCTAATGATATTTTATCATTGTTGGGTAGTTGTAAAAACACTTCAGAAAGCGTTTTAGATTCTATCCCAAAGCGTGTTGATGGGCTAAACCATATGTTCCTTCTGCTTATTGCCCTCATATGGTGACCATTTTTATGCTTTAGGATATATAAAAGTTGTTCGGCTTGTGTTTTTTGTCCCAATAATTTGATTAAATTAAGTAACTCTTTTGGATTCTCTTGTGAGATATTGTTGGCAATTTGTAAGATATATTCAAAAGTTTCTTTTTGTGATTGTTCCTTACTTTTAATAAAAGAGAATAATTTGTTCAACATTTAATATGAACCTCCAAGAAATTGATGCTAATGTGAAAATTATTTCAAGTAAATCTCAGTGATATCGCCCCTAAAGTGCCCCATCTCTTGGCTAATAATTTTGCGGGCATGGTAATAATTATATCCTCTGGATTGAAGCTCTTCCATCCTCGCACGAGCATAGTTGTGGCGTAGTGCATGAGCGCCATCTGACCAACCCAGTTCTTTTTTTGATAGGGTGGAGAAAGATTTGCTCCAAGCTTGCCCACCACCGACTGTATAAAAAGATTCATATTTAATACCTCTATCAATCATAATCCTTGGTTTTTCAAGCCTTACCGATTGCAATTGTTGATGCAGGTGTTCGGGAATGGAAACCTCTCGAATTAAGCCGCCTTTTCCTTTGACAGTATAAATATACTGATTTTCACGACCAGCAAAGCGTTCTTTTGACCATTCACGATGTGTGGATGCCTCTCTTTCATGCGATTCTCGCAGTGTTAGCAATTCATGGGCTCGAACACCCGAAGCTTGGGCGATTTGGGTAGCCAAGGTATTATGCTCTTTCATTCGTGTCATAATCAAATGAACTTGATTGGGTTCGTAGCCTTTATGCTTGTTGGTAGAACTAATCAGAGAGCGTACTGCTGGAATCTTTGCATTAAGCACTGTTTCTAAGGCTCGTCTTTCTGTGTTCAAAGTTTTTTGCATGATTTGTTCAGTTCTTTCATCTAGATATGCCTGGGCTTGATTGGAGGTAATGTTTGTTAAGCCGTCCAGTAGATTATTGGACTTCATCCAATCCGAAACATTTTTCAATGCTTGTGCGTAACGATCTGCAGTAGCTTGACCGTGAATTAAACCATCTTTCTGATTGCCATGTCGAGGCGTATTTAGAGCTAATTTTTGCTTAATGAGATGCGCTGCTTGGTTTTTTGAAGAACGGAAACTAACCATTACGCCGCACCAATTCAGGTAACCCATATAAATAGCGCATCACAGTTGTTGAATGTGCTGAAACTTTCTTTTGAGTTTTTAGCCAATAAGCTAAATCTTCGCAACTTGCACCCGCGTGATAAAGTGAAACCAGCTCGGAGCGATACCGATCAAGCTTTGACTTATAGTTTCGACCTTTTCTACGCCTTTCGCCACGTGCTCTTTTGATTTTGGTCACTTCACTTGCTGCATTAAACCCTGCGCTTGCCTCACTGCGTGTTACCATGGCTGTGTCTCCATCAATAATGTGGTGGAGCGGTTCCGCGCTCTGTTTAACCCGCTCAAAAAAGCGGGTGACAGAGCGCGGTAGGTACTAAACAAAAAACGGTAGGCATACGCAGCCAATACCTTCCGTAAATTCATTATTTGAGGTTGGGATGAGATTTCATTTATTGAGATAGAAATTGGATTGATTGTCATCCTGACCCCTCCGAAAGCTCTAAAATCAATTGTTGAATATCTGACCTTTTCCACACGGTTATTTTTGGTCCAAGTTTGATGGGCTGTGGATATTTCTTAGATTTCACGCCTTCCCACCAATGGCTTCGAGAAACGGGAATGATTTGTAGTACGGCTGGAAGCCGTAGCAATTCTTCGTGATTTATTTCTTTTGACATAAGCTCTCCTTGTTTTCATTGTGAAAACTTACGAACAACTATTGAGCATGAAATACAGTTGTCAAGAAGAAAACTTTAGTTATGGTTCGTTATGGAAAAAAGGAGGAGAAATGAAGAGGCATGATAAGTACTTACAGTTTGTAAACGAAGTGTTTGATAAAGTAAAAGAGAAATTGGGTTTCTCAACTGATGTCGAACTTGCAGAGTGGTTAAATGACAACAAGGGAAATGTCTCAAGTTACAGGTCGGGGAAAAGGGTTCTCAACGATTGGAAACTTATAAGAGCCTGTAAAGAAGTAGGTATTAGCCTTCCTGAGGCTTTGAATATGATTGTTACTCATAAGTCACTTAGTGCTGATGCAAAAGAAGCATTGAACGATATCTTGGAGCTGATTAATAATAAGTAGTGTGGAGTCAATTTTAAATTGACGGTACATATGACGGTATATTGAACAGTGGTTTATAATAACTATTTTTGTTTTTAGATGCTTACATTGAGTATTCGATAGAGCTAGGCCCACCATTTTTTTGTGATAACCTTTTGGTTTCCCCCTCTTTTTCAAACTTAACGTTTAGTCTTCTGTGTTCATTAGCGACAGTTTTTGCATAAGTTGTACAATATTGGAAAATAATGTTCGCAAATATTCTATTTCGACTGATAATAAATGGTCTAAAAGTTTCAATGCTCTTAATGAGTTTGAGTGTACTTGTCTTGTTTTTAAATACAGGATTTGAAAATAAAAAGCCAACATACATAAGTATGTTGGCTTCTATTGCCCTCTGCTAGGCATTGTAATGGTGGCTCGACCTGGAATCGAACCAGGGACACAGGGATTTTCAATCCCTTGCTCTACCGACTGAGCTATCGAGCCAATCAAAAGAAGCAGTAAAAAAAGACCGCTTTTTTTCAGAGTGGCGATTTCTAGTGTGATTGGGCTTGTGTTGCAAGCTTTTCCTTACACTTTATTTTTTAACACACTTATTTCACCAAATGAATATGAATGGAAGCAGTGCTACTGGTACTATGATGTTTGTTTTGGGCGGCGATAAGGTAAATATGTTGTGGTTTGATGCCGCGTTTGGACATGAAATGCTTAATCATCGCTTGTGTTTGGTAGATTTGTGTTTTGAGCTGCGTGGTAAGGTCAGAAGTACCTAAGTCAGGTAGTAGTTCGACATGCCAGCCATGCCTTTTTGTCCGTTTTATCATTTGGCGTAAGCGAGTCCGTTCATTATGGGATAAAGGGTCATTTTGATGGATACGAATACTGCCTAAAGCTTTGCGTTGTTCATTATGGAGCTTAGGTTTTTTTGCATGGTTAAGTTTGTTGATGGTTGCTTGTAATAGAGCTTGTCCTACGACCTGTCCTAAATCTTGTGTTGCTTTGCCTTGAAAATTGAGGTGGTAAACAATTTGATGATTGCGGCTGATGTGTTGAATAATGGCTTGTCCTGTTTGCCCAGTTGCTTGTAGCAGGAAGTCATTTTGTGCATTTAAGGCGGTGCATTGTAAGTGATTGAATAATATATCAGCTTTTCCTTGAATGTTGGGGTCTTTGCTTGCTTGCATTTGTATGCTGATTTGACCTTTGTTGGGTGTAGGGAAACCTGAAAAAGATAACCAAGGTGATAGTGTAAACAGATTTGCATGTTGTATGGATAACTGAACTTTCTTCCACTGCATCATGTGTTGTGCATCAGGTTGTAGTAGCATGGTGGTGTTGAGCTTGGATAGCCCAAAGTCACTTTGAAAAGTTAAACTGGTGTCCTTGCTTTGCCAGTTGGAAATCTGCAGGTTGGCTTGGCTAAACCATGGCTGTTCACCACCGATATTAATGTAACCATTTTGAAGTTGTACACTTTGTAGTTGCCAAGGAATACGCAGCCAATCTTCTAAATGTGATGGTGTTTCCCATGCTTGGCGGGGAGTTAGTGGTAGCTGCATGACCCATTGCTTGGCAGTAGCCGTTGCTTGTTGGACACCTTGTAGGTTGGCATGTTGGATTTGTAAATCGAATGTAGAAGCCTTAAATGCTTGGTTCTTTGATGCAAGGTACATATTACGTATGTTGACTTGCCCTGTTGTTTGCCATTGTTGTTTAGGTTTTATGGTAAGCTGAAGTTTTGTGTCTCCTTGCAATGTTAAAGCCTTTTCTTGTAAAGGTTGAGGAAGAAGGTTTCGTAGCAAACGCAAAGGTACTTTCTTTGCGGTGAGATAGATTTTATCCTTCTTGCTTTTTATGCGTACGAATTGTTCATTGGCACTTTCTCCTGATACATCAAACTCAAGCTGATTATTTTCTATTTTAGCATAACCATTAAGTGCAGGGAATGTGATGGGTGAGCCTTGCACTAATAATGTGGGTTGCAGATCAATTAGGCTGAGGTTATCGAGGTTGATATGCCAGCCATGATTGAGCTTGGTTGCGCTATATGTGTCTATGGTGAATGTAGCATCTTGAATGAGAAGGCTTTTTATGGCGATTTGCTGCTTTGCGGTATTGATATGAATATTGTGTGCTGTGCCTTTGCTGACTTCACTTTGTAATTGTTGGAGGCTGGTATCGTTAAAGTTAAGTTTGGGGCTGTTGATTAGCCATGTTTTGCCTTGTTTGATGATGTTACCTTGCCCTGTGATGCTGGTTTGCAAGTCAGGGCGGACAATGTCCCAATCATGAGCCGTAAACTGTGTGCTCCATTGCTTATCTTCTTGGGTGATATTGAGTTGCAGTGATTTTTTTTGACGCTGTTGCTGCACGTGTATGTTAAGGTTTTTCGTCAACCAAAAACCTGTCCAATTTATGTCACTGTTAATGCCGTGATATTGCGAAGTGATATGTCCCGTTTGCTGTTGGCTTTGGGTTGGCACAATGCTATTCATTTGCCATGTGTTGGCGGTGGCTCCTAAAAAACCTTGAGCTGTGATATGTCGTTGCTTGGCTGAGCCAGATATGGTGAGTTGTTCAACCCAAAGTTTAGGCATATCCAAGATATGTTGGATGTCACTTTCGATAAGCTGTACACGTTTTGCATGATAAAAAATACGCGCAAGTGTATCGGGGAAGGTGATGTGCTCTGCTTGCCATGTTTTGTTTAGCCCATTTGCATCATACGATGCATGTTTGATAACCACTTGCTGTAATAAGGGGTGTTCGCTGCTGATAGATGCAGGGTTACCTTTGATAAAAAGTTGTTCAATGAATACATCGCCACCCAAATAGCTTGCTTTGATATTGTTAATGGTTAATGCACCACGCAACATGCGGAAATCAACTTGTTCTGCACTTGCGCCCATGTTTTGTAGCCATGCGGTGACTTGATTGCGTGCGGTGTTATGCGCTGTGACTTGAATGGAATAATGCCATGCAATCAAAAGCAGCAGCAATACGCCAGAGACAGATAAATACACACGACCCACTGCCGACGGTTTGGCAATGGGTGCGTGGTAAACTGAATGTTCAGTTACGATAGGCGTTTCCCTTGAAGCTTAGCGATGACAGACTGGTCTTCCAAGGTAGAAATATCCGAAGTGATGTCGCGCCCTGCGGCAATGTCCCTAAGCAATCGACGCATAATTTTACCCGAACGTGTTTTGGGTAACACATCCGTAAAACGAATGACATCGGGTTTGGCGATGGCACCAATTTCTTTGGCAACGTGTTGGCGTAGTTCTTGTTCCAGTGTTTCGCTGGCATCCACTTTAAGAATCACAAAAGCAAAAATACCTTCACCTTTGATGTCATCGGGGCGACCCACCACAGCAGCTTCAGCCACCGCATCATGTGAGACCAATGCCGACTCAATTTCCATAGTGCCCAGACGATGCCCTGATACATTCAGTACATCATCCACGCGCCCCATAATCCAGAAATAACCATCTTCATCTTTGCGTGCGCTATCGCCCGCCAAATAATAGCCTTGGTCAACAAAATCCTGCCAGTAGGTTTCAACAAAACGGGCATCATCACCCCAAATGCCGCGTAACATAGATGGCCAAGGTTTGGTGAGCACCAATAAGCCGCCACCTTGGGCAACAGGTGCACCTGTTTCATCCACAATATCAGCAAACACACCGGGTAACGGCAGTGTGGCAGAGCCAGGCTTGGTAGGTACGGCAAACGGCATAGGTGCAAGCATGTGTCCACCTGTTTCGGTTTGCCACCATGTATCCACGATGGGGCAACGACCACCACCAATCACTTCATGATACCACATCCATGCTTCGGGGTTAATCGGTTCTCCCACTGTGCCGAGTACGCGCAACTTGGATAAATCATAAGCATTAGGGAATTTATCACCTGCTTTGTTTAGCGCACGAATAGCTGTGGGTGCGGTGTAAAAAATAGATACTTGATGGTCTTGGCAAATTTTCCAGAAACGACCCGCATCAGGATAAGTGGGTGTGCCTTCATACATCACGGTTGTGCCACCATTGGATAGTGGACCATACACTGAATAGGAGTGTCCTGTAATCCAACCCACATCAGCCGTACACCAAAATACATCCGATTCAGGTCTAAAATCAAAGCTGTATTGCATGGTTAAATGCGCCCACAATAGATAACCACCAGTGCTGTGAACAATACCTTTGGGCTTGCCCGTGGAGCCTGAAGTATAAAGGATAAATAGTGGGTGTTCAGCTTCAATGGTGGTGGGTTGGCAGTTTTCGGACTGTTTATCACACAACTCATGCCACCATACATCTTTTTCATGCCAAGCAATATCATTGTTGCCGCGCTTGACCACCAAGACATGTTCAAGGCTTACACATCCTTCTTGAGTGGCTGTATCTACGCTGTCTTTAAGATTAAATACTTTGCCACGGCGATAACCACCATCAGCAGTAATCACCAACTTTGCCCCTGCATCTTCAATACGGTCTTGAAGGGCTTGAGCGGAAAAACCACCAAAGACGACGGAGTGCGTTGCGCCAATTCGTGCACATGCCAACATGGCAAATGCAGCTTCAGGAATCATAGGCATATAAATCACTACGCGGTCACCTTTGTTGATACCCAGCTCTTTTAAACCATTGGCTGCCTTGCTGACCTCACGCAATAGTTCTGCGTATGAAATATGGCGCACATCACCAGGCTCACCTTCCCAAATAATAGCTGTGCGTTCACCAAGCCCGTTAGCTACATGCCTATCGATACAGTTTTCAGATACGTTAATATTACCATCTTCAAACCATTGATAAAATGGTGGTTTGTCACTGTTTAAAACGGTTAAAAATGGCTTTTGCCAAGTTAGTTCTTTTTTTGCCAAGTCAGCCCAAGTGCCTTCAAAATCAGCCTCAAATTTATCGCATAAAGCTTGTCTGTCTGCCAATGAAGCAAAAGCACTATCGGATGCTGGTGGATGAAATATACGAGTTTCTTCTAACGTAGATTCAATATTATCTTGGCTCATGGTTTACTCCTTAACATAGGTTCGCGGTACACGCGAAGGAATTTGTGTGAACAGTTCATAACTGATGGTTTGGCATTGTGTGGCGACGTGGTTGGCTGAGGGTTGGTTGTCGTGGTAACCAAAGAAAACCACTTCATCACCCACTTGTACATCATGTTGTGTTATTGCAAGCATACAATAGTCCATGCAAACACGACCAACAATAGGCAATAATTGTCCTTTCACCCATACTTGCCCCTGGTTGGACAATAACCTTGGTAAACCATCAGCATAACCTAATGCAACAATGGCAATGCGCATATCTTGTGGGGCTAACCATGTCGCGCCATAAGATACGCTTTCCCCTTTTTTGATGTTTCTTATTTGCATAACTTGGCTGCTAAGTTGCATCACGGGTTTAAGCCCTAAGGGTTGGGAAGTAATGGGTTCAATGCCATAAAGTGCTAATCCAGGTCGGGCAATATCCGTTTTAATGTGTTGTGAAAAAGCAATTAGACCAGCACTATTGAATAAACTGTATGCAGGGGCTTGTGTGCTTTGTTGAATGGTTTTGAACTGGTCGATTTGTTGTTGATTAAGCTTGTGCTTAGGTTCATCAGCACAAGCAAGGTGAGACATAATACCTGCCAACTGCATGGAAGATGGCATACTCTTGATGAGGCTTTGTAGCGATGTGGCACCAATGCGAGACATGCCTGTATCCACTTTAAGCCATAGTTTGCCTGTAAATCCCGCAGACTGAAGTAAAGTGAGTTGTTCAGGTCGTGCGATAACAGGGGTAAGTGTATATTTTTGACATAAAGCTGCATCCTCAGCATCAAAAACACCTGAAAATAATACAATATCACTATCGTATGGTATTTCCTTGCGTAATGTTTCGCCCTCGTAGGCATCTGTGACAGCAAAACTTCGGCAATCTTGTTGATGTAAGGTGTTGGCAACTGTAAGTAGCCCATGACCATAAGCATTGGCTTTCACTACTGCCATAATATTGGTTTCTCCCGCATGCTTTTGTAGCAGGTGATAATTCCAAGCCAAGTGTTGAAGGTTGATAGTGATGATTGCAGGTCGCATGGGCTAAGTGTTGCCGTTAAGAGTGCTAAGGTCAAAAGGTGGTGCGAGCTATACTTGACCATATTGCTCGGGTATAGCAATGTTCGGCATCAATAATATATCATGGAGGTCTGTAAATCATGCAATTAACGAGCAAAGGGCGGTACGCAGTATCCGCCATGGTAGATTTGGCAGGGCATCAAGATGAAGGTCCGATTACATTATCATCTATTTCTGAACGCCAATTTATTTCGTTGTCCTATTTGGAACAGTTGTTTCGTAAGCTTAGGGAAAGTGGTTTGGTTGATTCGGTGCGCGGCCCTGGCGGTGGTTATCGCTTAGCCAAAGCAACCCATGAGATTACTATTGCAGATATTATGCATGCAGTGAATGAAACCATTCAAACCACGATGTGCAAGTCTGAGACCGAAGGTTGTCATCGAGGCAGCCGCTGTGACACACACAACCTGTGGACAGCATTGGGTCATCATATCAATTTTTTTCTTGAAACGGTCACCATACAAGATGTTTGTGATGATAAAAATTATATAGATACATTAAAGGCAGTCGAAAAAACTTTGATGCAGCACTAGGGTGCGCGCATGACACTTCAAAACAAACACATTTACCTTGATTATAATGCTACATGCCCGCAGTTGCCGCAAGTAACAGCCGCCATGCAGGATGTTGTGGAAACAGCATTTGGTAATCCATCCAGCCTACATTGGGCAGGGCGCAATGCACGGCGCAAGTTGGATGATGCACGAGACACGATTGCGCATTATTTTGGGGTAGATGCGGGTAGTGTTGTTTTTACGTCAGGTGGTACAGAGTCTAATAATATGGTGATTCAGGGTATGATTGCAGGCTCAGCGTCTGGGCATATTGTATTGTCTGCCATTGAACACCCCGCCGTGTTGCAAGCTGTGGAGCAGTGGTGCAAACGTTATCCAGACTGGTCGTTTACCTTGGTGAAACCTGATAAAGATGGGCGCATTGATGCGGAAACCTTTATGGCGGCATGTCAGGATGATACAAAACTGGCTTGTTTGATGTGGGTGAATAATGAAACGGGTGTGATTCAGCCAGTGTTTGAAGTGAGTAAAGCGTGTCGTGAGCGGGGCATTTCGTTTTTTGTTGATGCAGTACAAGCTTTGGGTAAATTTGAAATCAATTTACAACAACTGGATGCTGACTTTGTTAGTTTTTCAGCACATAAAATTGGTGGCCCTCGTGGTGTGGGAGCATTGGTGATGCGTCGAGGTGTGTCATTGGAATCCTTGATGATAGGGGGCGGGCAAGAGCGGGGTCGCCGTTCAGGAACTGAAAATGTTGCTGGCGTTTATGGCTTTGCAACAGCACTTGGCTTGCAAGATTTTGCACCGATTCAAAGTTTGCGTGATATGTTTGAAAGCAAGTTGCTTGCGGCGTTACCAGATGTTTGTATTTTTGGACAAGCACATCTGCGTACAGCAAATACCAGTATGTTTTGTGTGCCAGGGCTTGAGGGTGAAACACTACTCATGCAAATGGACTTGATGGGTTTTGCTGTGGCATCAGGTTCTGCTTGTTCATCAGGTAAACGTGAGCCATCACATGTATTGCTAGCCATGGGTTTGCCCGAACAGCAGGCGAGAAGTAGCCTACGTGTGAGTTTTGGTTTGGAGCATGATGAAGCAACTGTGTATGCTTTAATCACAGCGTTGTGCAAAATAAAAGCAAGATTACGTCAAATGAGCGGACGTTAATATATACCCTTTTAAGTGCGTAATAAGCTGTTTTTACAGCGAAAACTTGAAGAAAAGGGAATGAGCGGCTACGTTAAGCTCTGCAATAGCGTGATTTTACACTGCTAGGAGGGCTTCTTGCTTCAGGCCATTACGAAATTTATTGAGCAATATGCGAAGTGGCTGGGTATGCCGCTAGTTGTATTGATGTCATGCGTTGCCCTCTCTCTTATCATTATTAAACCAAGTGCCTTAGAACAATTTGAAATGAAATCTTTGGATTTTCGTTTTCAGGCTAGAGGGCCTATTCCTGCAGACCCTAGAGTTGCTATTATTGCGGTGGATGACAATTCACTTGCCGAAGTGGGTCGTTGGCCGTGGTCGCGAGATATTATTGCACAAGTCGTTGATAAAGCCGTAGGTAAATATGGTGCAAAAGCCTTAGGCTTTGATATCGTGTTCTCAGAAGAACAGGTGAATAAGGTAGATGAAGCCATACGTGTTTTAAGTACGGCAGTAGCAGATGATCCTTATACCTTGAATCATTTAACATGGTTAAAACAGCATCGTCAGTGGGGTGATGTGGATGCTGAACTTGAAGCTGTGATTAAGAAATATAAAGATAAGTTGGTACCAGGCTATTTTTTCTATCCGCAAGGTGCAGATGTGCCTGAGTTGGTCTTAAAACAAATGCCTGCCGAAGTTGAATTGATGCAGTCGTTAGCAATGACATCAAGGTTTACCAAAGAAGCGATGTTGGGCATGCCGCATATTGCAGGTATTGAAGGAAATTTACCGCGTATTACGCAAACGGCTGATGCAATCGGATTTTTCAATTTCTTCCCTGATTCTGATGGCACGGTGCGCCGTATTCCGTTGATGGCAGAGTTGGGCGGCTTTGTGTACCCCAGTATGGCGATGCAAACTTTGCGTATGTATTTGGACTGGCCAGATATGGCGGTTGTTGTGGGGGAGGCTGGTGTAGAAGAAGTGCATTTAGGACCATTGTCTATGCAGACCGATGAGCGTGGTAACATGTTGCTTAATCACTATGGACCAGGACGAACATTTAAACATATTTCAGCAGCAGATATTTTATATGACCGCTTAGAAGGTGATGAACTTAGAGATAAAATTGTTATTTTTGGTGTGACAGCCATTGGTGTTTACGATTATCGCCCCACACCATTTGATTCGGTGTTTCCTGGGGTAGAAGGGCATGCTGTTGCGATTGCGAATATTTTGAATGGTGAAGAGTTACGTAGGCAAGCTTCAGTAGAAGTCTTGGAATTATTAGCTGTTTTATTATTGAGTATGTTGGCGGGTTATTTGGTGTACCACCGACCACCTTTAGTACAAGGCGTGAGTATTATAGGTATTCCTTTGTTAATTATGGGGTTCTCACAGTGGATGTTTACAGCACAAAATATTTGGATTCAAGAAACCTACCTTATTGTAGGTGTACTGTTGGCAACATTACCCACCGCATTGTTTGGTTATATTATCGAATCGAGAAAACGCGCTTTTATCCATGATGCCTTTTCACATTATTTAGCACCTTCTGTGGTGGAGAACTTGGCAAAAAATCCTGATGCTTTGAAGTTGGGTGGTGAAGAAAAGCATTTAACCGCCTTTTTCTCAGATATTGCTTCATTTTCAAGCTTTTCAGAGAAGTTAACACCATCAGAGTTGGTTGCATTTCTAAATCGTTACCTTACGGCTATGAGTGATATTCTTTTGGCGCAAAAAGGAACCATCGATAAGTATGAAGGTGATGCCATTATTTCATTTTTTGGTGCGCCCATTGACCTTGAGGATCATGCCGTGCGCTGTGTCGTTGCAGCTTTGGAGCAACAAAAGAAGCTAACCCTGTTGCGTGAGGAATGGAAAGAAGAGGGTTTGCCTGAAGTGCATGTGCGTATTGGTATCAACTCTGGCCCCATGGTTGTGGGAAATATGGGAACACAATCGAGCATGAATTATACCATTATGGGCGATCATGTGAATTTGGCAGCGCGGCTTGAAGGTGTATGTAAAGTTTACCGTGTACCTATTTTAATGAGTAAAGATACGTATGTATTGGTGCGCAATGAGGTGTCTGCACGTTTTATTGATAGGGTGCGCGTGGTTGGTCGCTCTCAACCTGTTGATTTGTATCAACCGATTGGTGTACGAAGCGAGGTGAGTCAAACGCAAATACAAGAAAGCAGGGCTTATGAGCAAGCTTGGAGCTTGATGATGAATGGTCAATATGAAGAAGCACTACAGGCTATGACCATTTTGTATGTGGAGAACCCTGAGTGTGGGCTTTATGAAGTGATGATGAATCGCTTGAAGACTTATATACAGACACCACCACCTGATGGCTGGTCGGGTGTATTTAACTTAAAAAACAAATAGTCCACGGTGAATAGTGCTTGCCTTGTTGTAAGGTCTTTATACAATGCGCAACCCTTACGCAAAGTAGGGTATTGAATGCAGGCTCGTAGCTCAGGGGTAGAGCACCACCTTGACATGGTGGGGGTCGGCGGTTCGAAACCGCCCGAGCCTACCATTTTTGTATCACGCAAGGAGTAGAGCTTTTTTATGAATATCCAACTGCCAGACGGCTCTACACGAACCCTAAATGATGGTGCAACTGCTTTTGATTTAGCCAAAGATATTGGTGAAGGTTTGGCTCGAGCGGTGATTGCTGCGAAAGTAAACGATGAAGTGGTGGATTTATCCCATGCCTTATCTGATGGTGATCATGTTGCTCTGATTACTGAAAAATCTGATGAAGCTTTAGATATTATTCGCCATTCAACAGCGCATTTGTTGGCGATGGCTGTGCAGGAAGTATTTCCTTCTGCGCAAGTGACCATTGGTCCTGTGATTGAAGATGGCTTTTACTATGACTTTGCTTTTGAACGCGCATTTACGCCTGAAGATTTAAAAATCATTGAAAAGAAAATGAAAGAAATTGCCAAGCGTAAACTTCCGATTGAGCGTGAGGTTTGGGCGCGTGATGATGCAATTCAACATTTTGAAAACATTGGCGAAAAATATAAGGCTTTGTTAATTGGACGCATTCCCGAAGGCGAAGAAGTAAGCCTTTATAAACAAGGCGAATGGTCTGACCTTTGCCGTGGCCCGCATGTGCCTAACACTTCTAAGCTTAAACACTTTAAATTGATGAAGGTGTCTGGTGCATATTGGGAAGGTAATGCTGAAAACGAGCAACTTCACCGCATTTACGGCACAGCTTGGGCAAGCAAAGATGATTTAAAAGCTTATTTACACCGTTTGGAAGAAGCTGAAAAGCGTGACCATAGAAAATTGGCGAAGCAATTGGATTTATTCCATTTGCAAGAAGAAGCGCCGGGTATGATTTTTTGGCATCCTAAAGGTTGGAATATTTGGCAAGTGGTAGAGAATGAAATTCGTTCCATCATGCGTGACAACGGTTACCAAGAAATCAAAACACCACAAGTGGTGGATAGAAAACTTTGGGAAAAATCTGGGCATTGGGAAAAGTTCCGTGAGGATATGTTTACCACCAGCACAGAAAATCGTGAGTATGCGATTAAACCCATGAACTGTCCTTGTCATATTCAGGTGTTCAATCAAAATCTACATTCATATCGTGATTTGCCTTTGCGTTTGGCAGAGTTTGGCTCATGTCACCGCAACGAGCCATCGGGTACTTTGCATGGTTTGATGCGTTTGCGTAATTTTGTGCAAGATGATGCGCATATTTTCTGCGCTGAAGAGCAGATTCAAGATGAAGTTGGCGTATTTATCGACCTTGTTTATGAGACATATAAGAAATTTGGCTTTGAAGAAGTCATTATCTTTTTATCTGACCGCCCTGAAAAACGTGTGGGTACAGATGAACAGTGGGATAAGGCAGAATCTTCTTTGCATGAAGCACTCAAGGCCAAAGATATTGAATATGGTTTAAATCCGGGCGAAGGCGCATTTTATGGTCCTAAGATTGAGTTTTCTTTGAAGGACTGTTTGGGTCGTGTTTGGCAGTGCGGCACGATTCAGGTGGACTTTTCTATGCCAGGTCGCCTTGATGCGGAATACATTGGGGCAGACGATAAAAAACATGTTCCTGTGATGCTGCACAGGGCTATTTTGGGCTCCTTAGAGCGTTTTATTGGTATCTTGATTGAAGAACATGCAGGCAAATTCCCGTTTTGGCTTGCACCAACACAGGTTGTCGTGTGTAATATCTCCGATTCTCAGTCGGATTACGTTCAAGAAATCACTGAAAAAATGCAGGCTGCGGGCTTTAGAGTAGAATCGGACTTGCGTAATGAGAAAGTCGGCTATAAGGTGCGCGCCCACACTTTGCAGCGTGTGCCATTCATTTTAGTGGTTGGCGAGCGTGAAAAAGAGGAAAATACAGTATCTGTGCGTACCCGAAGTGGTGATAACTTAGGTGTACAATCAGTTGATTCATGGATTGCAGAGATGCAAAATATGAAAAAACAGTACCTGTAACAGGGAAGCTGGGAAAATAAAGTAAGCTGGCAAGGAGAGTACTTATCGCCAAGAAAGAATTAGCAGTAAATCATGACATCGAAGCTCCAGAAGTTCGTGTTATTGGTCATGACGGAGAACAAATTGGTGTCTTAAAACGCCATGAGGCTATTGCAAAAGCAGAAGAAGTTGGGTTAGATCTTATTATGATGTCACCCAATGCTAAGCCGCCTGTCTGCAAAATTATGGATTATGGCAAGTATAAGTACGATCAAAGCAAGAAGGCGAACGAAGCAAAGAAAAAGCAACATGTGATTCAAGTCAAGGAAGTGAAGGTTCGCGCTACCACTGACCAACATGATTTGGATGTGAAGCTTAGAAATATTCGTAAATTCTTGGAAGCTGGTAACAAAGTTAAAGTGTCTTTGCGTTTTCGTGGTCGCGAAATGGCGTACACAAGCCAAGGACGTGAGCAATTGGAACATATTGCTGAAGAAGTAAAGGAATTGGGCAAACCTGAAAAAATGCCTAACATGGAAGGACGGCAAATGATTATGATCATTAATCCGTTGAAGAAATAGAGGTTGGTACACAATGCCTAAGATGAAAACACACAGTGGTGCTGCAAAACGTTTTTCTAAAACAGGAAGCGGCAAATGGAAGCGTAATAAAGCAAACGCTCAACACATTTTGACTAAAAAATCGCCGAAGCGTATTCGTGGATTCCGTGGTACAACTTTAGTTGCACCATCAGATGTTAAAGCTTTGAATCGTTTGATTCCCGGCGCATAAGTTAGTAATAGGAGAAAGATATGCCTCGCGTAAAATCAGGTGTTCAGGCGCATGCTCGTCATAAGAAAGTTATTAAAGCTGCAAAAGGTTATTACGGTCGTCGTAAGAGCTGTTTTCGTGTAGCTACACAAGCGGTAGATAAAGGTCGTCAGTATGCATACCGTGACCGTAAAGTTAAAAAACGTGATTTCCGTAGCCTTTGGATTGTCCGCATCAATGCGGCAGCGCGTTTGAATGGTTTAAGCTATTCACGTTTCATGTTTGGTTTAAGCCAAGCAGGTATCACACTGGATCGTAAAGTTCTTGCTGATATTGCAGTTCGTGATGCAGAAGCGTTTACGAAGCTTGCAGAAACGGCTAAGGCAAACATTCAATAAATATTTCCGGCAAATGTCGGATATTCGATTGAGGAATGGCAGGGTCGTAATGACTCTGCCATTTTTGTTGGTAGCATGACTATACAGAGCACACCAGTCACCCAAAAGGATTAAGCCTTTTTGCCGACTGGTTAGCTTGCTTATGAAGGAAGTAGTATTGGCACTTCAAGTTATTAACTAGGAGTCGCATATGTTCAAAATAGAAATCATAAAACTAGCCATGATTACTTCACTGCTTCTTATATTAAGTGGGTGTGGAGACGGTGGTACACCAACTCCAGCACCAACACCAACTCCAGCACCAACACCAGCACCAGCACCAACACCAACACCAACCGCAGCAACATCAGTCAATATGACAGTAAGCGGGAAATCATTAAATTTTAGTTGGGTGGCAGGTAGCAATGTGGATCATTATCGCATTTTGGTGAACCCTGATGGTGTTTCAGGATTCACTGTAGATTCCTATGCAAGTAATATTGCGAACACTGCAACAAGTCACAGCCTTGAAATACCTGTTCACAAAACCAATTGGGTGGCTGCGCAATATATTGTTGAGGCTTGCAATGCCGATAATTCCACTTGTGTGGCATCAGCCAATCAAACGCTTGCACTGATTGATTCAGTGGCAGCTACAGTTTATGTCAAAGCAAGCAATACAGGGACGGGTGATTTCTTTGGTTATTCCGTCAGCCTAAGCGGTGATGGCAATACGTTAGCAGTGGGGGCTTATAGTGAAGATAGCGCAGCCACAGGTATTGATGGCAATCAGGCGGATAATACGGCAATTGATTCAGGAGCGGTGTATGTGTTTACCCGCACAGCAAATACATGGACACAACAAGCTTATATCAAAGCAAGCAATGCAGAGGGAGGTGATGAATTTGGTATTTCAGTCAGCCTAAGTGCCGATGGTAATACGTTGGCAGTAGGAGCTGATTGGGAAGCAAGCGCAGCCACAGGCATAGGTGGCAATCAAGCGGATAATACGGCAGTTGATTCAGGAGCGGTGTATGTGTTTACCCGCACAGCAGGTACTTGGACACAACAAGCCTATGTTAAAGCAAGCAATACAGGGGGGGGTGATTACTTTGGTTGGTCAGTCAGCCTAAGTGCTGACGGCAATACGCTGGCAGTGGCAGCTTATAATGAATCTAGCGTAGCCACAGGCATTGGTGGTAATCAAGCAGATAACACAGCAGCTTTTTCAGGAGCGGTGTATGTGTTTACCCGCACAGCAGGCACTTGGACACAGCAAGCCTATATCAAAGCAAGCAATACAGGGGCGAATGATTACTTTGGTTGGTCACTTAGCCTAAGTGGTGATGGCAACACGCTGGCTGTAGGGGCTTATGCTGAAGCTAGCGCAGCCACAGGTATTGATGGCAATCAGGCGGATAATACGGCAATTGATTCAGGAGCGGTGTATGTGTTTACCCGCACAGCAAATACATGGACACAACAAGCCTATATCAAAGCAAGCAATACAGGGGCTAATGACTGGTTTGGTTATTCACTCAGCCTAAGTGTTGATGGTAACACACTGGCAGTGGGGGCTTATAATGAATCTAGCGCAGCTACAGGCATTGGTGGCAATCAAGCGGATAATACGGCAAGTAATGCAGGAGCGGTGTATGTGTTTACCCGCACAGCAGGAACATGGACACAACAAGCCTATATCAAAGCAAGCAATACAGAGGTGGGTGATAACTTTGGTAGTTCAGTCAGCCTAAGTGCTGACGGCAATACGTTGGCAGTGGGGGCTAATAATGAAGATAGTGTTGCTGTAGGCATAGGTGGCAATCAAGCGGATAACACGGCACTTAGTTCAGGAGCAGTGTATGTGTTTACCCGCACAGCAGGAACATGGACACAACAAGCTTATGTTAAAGCAAGCAATGCAGAGACACTTGATTGGTTTGGTGTTTCAGTCAGCCTAAGCACTGATGGTAACACGCTAGCAGTAGGAGCGAAATTTGAAGCTAGCGCAGCCACAGGTATTGGCGGCAATCAAGCGGATAATACGGCACTTAGTTCAGGAGCTGTGTACCTTTATTGATAAGCCAATAAATAGGTGAAACAGCAACAGCCATAAAAGGTTGCCAAATGATTTGGCTTCCTTTTTTGGCTATTATTTCATCGTCAATCAGCGGTATGATGCTAGTATCCTTAAAGTGTATTGACTATAATGCTGCTATGAAGGTGTTTTTATGTTTTCCCCTATTGTTAGGCATATTGCTGCTTGGTTCCCAAGCCTGTGCTGAAACAGCATTATTATTACTGGTTCAGGGTCAACTTGAAACATGAACGCACACGACATCATCGCTAAAGAAAGTGTATCGCAAGTATGTGAGAATATTCGCAATGGTTGGGCTGGTCTTTTTGTATTGCTTGGTTTTGTTTGGTATATCGCCGACATTGAGCGTTTAAATGTTCAAATATGGTCTGTTGTGGGAGCATTGGTGGCGGTGGGGCATGGTATTTTGGTGCATGTTTTTTTACATCAGCATAGTAAAAATAACATTAAATCCTACCTGCGTTGGGGATGGGGTATCGCTTTGTATTCACTGCTTGCTGGAGCTACCATCAGCATTGGTGCATGTCTTGCTTTTAATCAACAGTCCATCGGTTGGGGCTATTTTCTTGTTGCCTTAATGATTATGCCAGGGTTTGGGTCAGCAGTGACATCTGCATCTTTTCTTCCTATCCATATTAGCTGGATTTTGGGCATGAATGTTCCATTCGGACTGTTTCTTATGATGCAGAATAACGAAATGTTTTTTGCCATGGGGCTACTCCTATTGTTTGCAGCCATCCCTATGATGGTTATTTTAGGGCTTGGTTATGCACGGATGTACAAACGCAATATTGCACTGCACCTGAAGAACATCGCATTGATGGATGAACTCACTCAAAAAGCAGCTGATGCAACACGAGCTAATCAAGATAAATCACGTTTTTTGGCTGCTGCAAGCCATGATCTTCGGCAACCTCATCAGGCGCTTGGGCTGTTTATTGAATCTTTGGATTATATGGAGCATGAGCCCAAGAAAAAAGAAATTTTGGGTAAAACAAAGCAGGCTTTTCAGGCGATGAATAATTTGCTTGATCAATTACTCGACATCTCGAAATTGGACGCAGGAACCATGAAGCCTGATATGCAAGCCATCAAGCTTCAACCATTGCTGCATCGCTTGGTTATGGCATACATGGTGCAAGTTGATCAGAAGGGTATCGAACTTCGCTTGCGTCCTACCGATGCTGTTGTTCACGCTGATCCAACGATGTTGAACCGGATACTATCAAACTTACTTAGCAATGCGATTCACCATACCAAACGAGGTGGAATCCTGCTTGCGGTATGCCAACGGGGTGAAGCTTGGCGTATTGATTTATGGGATACAGGTTGCGGCATTCCGAGTGATAAGTTTGAGGATGTATTTCAAGAATTTACGCAATTAGAGAACCCTGAACGTGATCGAGAAAAAGGCTTGGGGCTTGGCTTGTCCATTGTCCAACGTCTGGCTCATATCATGGGTACAGATATTTCTTTGCGCTCTCAAGTGGGCAAAGGCTCACGCTTTTCAATCACCCTTGCATCTGCCCATGATGCAAACCCTATTAACGAAGAAACATCTCTCACAACGATGGATATAGCATCCTTGCAAAGCCTAACCATTGTGCTTATTGATGATGATAAGCTTGCACGTGAAGGATTGCAGATGTTGTTGAATGTATGGGGTTGTGATGTGCTGACATTTGGCTCCCAAGAAGATTGCTTGCATAGCTTAAAGTATTCCAAAAGATGTCCAGATGTTTTGATTGTGGATTATCGCTTGCGTGAAGAGAAAACAGGTGCAGAAGCGATTGCAGCAGTCTGCCAATTGTTGGGTCAAACGATTCCATCGTTAATTATCACTGGTGATACCGCACCCGAGCGCATCGAAGAAGCAAAAAAAGGTGGGTTTCCTTTGCTACATAAACCTGTCAATCCTGATGCATTAAAGGCTTTTCTTCTCAAGAACAGCACTCGGTGTTAAGACAACCACCTTTAATCACGAGCTGGTGAAATCTTTTTATAATATACCAAGATGAAGTGCAGTGTTCACTGCCTGGCTGCGGTTTCTTGCGCCTAGTGCAGTAAAAATACGGCGCACATGAACTTTTACCGTAGATTCGCTCAAATCCAGTTGATAAGCGATATTTTTGTTTTGGACCCCTTGTTGCAATAATTGAAGTATCTCTATCTGTCTTGGTGTGAGCTTTTGTTTTTCACTATTATGTTCAGGAAGAGCGGTTAGTAATTGAGATGGTAAATAAATACCTCCAGATAATACCAAGGTGACTGCGGCAAGCAGTATATCTGTTGATGTACTTTTAGGTACAAATCCCTTCGCTCCTAAATCCAACGCTTTTTGAATGGCACTATGCTCTTCATGCGCTGATATCATAATGACTGGTATATGTGGTCTGAGTGTTTGTAAGCTGCTAATCGCATTCAAACCACTGCCTCCTGGCATATCAATATCCATTAGAATCAAATCAATATCATCATGCTTATTTGCAATCGCTAATGCTGAATGGGTATCACCTGCCTGTAAAATTAGCGGAGGTTCATTATTCAAGCGTGCCAATACCAAACACAAGCTTTCACGAAACAATGTATGATCATCAGCAATCAATATTTTCATCTAGCACTCCCGATATATTCAAAGCGAATTTATACCATGACTATACAGAGCACACCAGTCACCCAAAAGGATTAAGCCTTTTTGCCGACTGGTTACCCTGCTTATGAAGGAAGTAGTATTGGCACTTCAAGTTATTAACTAGGAGTCGCATATGTTCAAAACAGAAATTATAAAACTATTCATGATTACTTCATTGCTTCTTATATTAAGTGGGTGTGGAGACGGTGGTACACCAGCTCCAGCACCAGCACCAGCTCCAACGCCAACGCCAACGCCAACGCCAACGCCAACGCCAACGCCAACGCCAACGCCAACGCCAGCACCAACAGATACAACACCTCCTGTTATCAATTTATTGGGGCTTGCCTCATATACAGTAGCCCAAGGCTCTACATGGACAGATCCGGGAACAACAGTGACAGACAATGTTGATACAGGTCTAATAGCCACAGTTACGGGCACAGTAGACACTTCAGTTGGTGGAACTTATACGCTGACTTATAATGCTACAGATACAGCAGGTAATGCAGCAACTCCTATAACACGTAGCGTAATAGTGATGTCAGCGCCAACATCCGTCAATATGACAGTCAGTGGGAAATCTTTGAATTTCACATGGGTAGCAGGCAGCAATGTGGATCATTATCGCATTTTGAGTGGTGTGTCGGGTTTTACGGTTGAGCCTGCGGCAAGCAATATTGCAAGCACAGCAACATCTTTTAGCCTTGAAATCCCTGTGCATAAAACCAATTGGGTGGCTGAGCAATATATTATTGAGGCTTGCAATGCTGATAATTCCACCTGTGTGGCATCACCCAATCAAACGGTTGCCGTGGTTGATTCGGTGGCAGCAACAGTTTATGTCAAAGCATCCAATACAGATATGGCGGATGGTTTTGGTTGGTCCGTTGCTTTAAGCGGCGATGGCAATACGCTAGCAGTGGGAACTCATCAAGAAGCTAGTGCAGCCACAGGCATTGATGGCAACCAAGTGGATAATACGGCAATTGCTTCAGGAGCTGTGTATGTGTTTACCCGCACAGCAGGTACTTGGACACAACAAGCCTATGTTAAAGCAAGCAATACAGGGGCGTATGATTATTTTGGTTATTCACTCAGCCTAAGTGCTGATGGCAATACGCTGGCAGTGGGGGCTTATGGGGAAGGTAGCGCAGCCACAGGCATTGGTGGCAACCAAGCAGATAACACAGCACTTGCTTCAGGAGCGGTGTATGTGTTTACCCGCACAGCAGGCATATGGACACAGCAAGCCTATGTTAAAGCAAGTAATACAGAGGCAGGTGATTACTTTGGTTATTCACTTAGCCTAAGCGACGATGGCAATACGCTGGCAGTGGGGGCTGGTGCTGAAGCTAGCGCAGCTACAGGTATTGGCGGTAATCAAGCGGATAATACTGTATCTCAATCAGGAGCGGTGTATGTGTTTACCCGCACAGCAGGTACTTGGACCCAGCAAGCCTATATTAAAGCAAGCAATACAGGATTAAATGATGTGTTTGGTTATTCAGTTAGCCTAAGTGGTGATGGTAATACGCTGGCAGTGGGGGCTTTTCAAGAAGATAGTGCAGCCACAGGCATTGATGGCAACCAAGTGGATAATACGGTAGTTGATTCAGGAGCGGTGTATGTGTTTACCCGCACAGCAAATACATGGACACAACAGGCCTATGTTAAAGCAAGCAATACAGGGGCAATTGATCAATTTGGTTATTCACTCAGCATTAGTTCTAATGGCAACACCTTGGCTGTAGGGACTTATAGGGAAGCTAGCGCAGCCACAGGCATTGGTGGCAATCAAGCGGATAATACGGCACTTGCTTCAGGAGCAGTGTATGTGTTTACCCGCACAGCAGGCACTTGGGCACAACAAGTTTATATCAAAGCAAGCAATGCAGAGTTGGATGATCGATTTGGTTGGTCACTCAGTCTAAGCGGTGATGGCAATACGCTGGCTGTAGGAGCTGATGGGGAAGATAGTTTAGTCAGAGGTATTGGTTATAACTATTATACCGATAATGTTATAGCTCAATCAGGAGCGGTGTATGTGTTCACCCGCACAGCAGGTACTTGGACACAACAAGCTTATGTCAAAGCAAGCAATACAGATGCGAATGATCGTTTTGGTGCTTCAGTTAGTCTAAGCACTGATGGTAATACGCTAGCAGTGGGGGCTCTTCAAGAAGATAGCGCAGCCACAGGCATTGGTGGTAATCAAACAGATAATACGGTATCATCTTCAGGAGCCGTGTATTTGTATTAAATAGCCCGTCAAGATGGTGATAAAAGGTCGCTAGATTTTATAGCGACCTTTTTTATGTGAAAATGATGTTATTCAAAGGTTGTAGTAGTGGTTGATGAAACAACCTTTTTCATCTAATGATTTTTTATAACTTCTTTGTAGAGTGCTGCCTCTATTGATAACCTATGATGGCATAGGGTTGAGGATAAACATGAGTGAAATTGATTCATTAAAAGCACAGCTACAGGATTTGCAAGATAAGGCACTGGCATTGTTCGCGGATGCTGCTGATTTGAAAGCATTGCAAGCCTTGCGCGTGGCGTATTTGGGTAAAAAAGGTGAGCTGACCAGTGTGCTTAAAGGTGTGGGTAAGTTGCCTCCGCAAGATAGACCTGTGATCGGTCAGTTTGTGAACGCTACGAAATCAGTGTTGGCGGAAGCTTTGGATAAAGCTGAATCCTTATTGGCGAGCAAAGAAAAAGAAGCGAGAATTGATGCAGAGCGTATTGATGTGACCTTGTCTGGGCGCACATCAGAAACAGGTGCGCTTCATCCTGTGCAGCAGGGTTTGCATGAAATGACGGCGATTTTTGCGCAAATGGGTTTTGCTATGGCAGAAGGCCCTGAAATTGAAGATGAATTTCACAACTTTGATGCGCTTAACATTCCTGCAGAACATCCTGCTCGTGCCAATCACGATACTTTTTTCTTTGATATTGAAGGCACAGCCGACACAAAATTATTGCGCACGCATACGTCTCCCGTACAAATTCGTGCTATGCAAGCCTGTGTAGATGCAGGTGGTGAACCGCCGTTGGCAGTTGTGGCGGCAGGACGTGTTTATCGTTGTGATTATGATGTGACCCATTCACCCATGTTTCACCAAGTTGAAGTCTTTAAGGTGGATAAAGATGTGTCGCTTGCGCATTTAAAAGGTGTGTTACAACATTTTTTATCGGCGTATTTTGAAAAGGATGTGCCGATTCGGTTACGTCCGCATTACTTTCCGTTTACTGAACCTTCTGCAGAAGTGGATATTGGTTGTGTATTCTGCAACCACAAAGGCTGCCGTATTTGTAAGGGCAGCGGCTGGATTGAAGTGTTGGGCAGTGGCATGATTCATCCCAATGTGCTCAAAGCTGTGGGCATTGATAGCAGCATATATTCTGGATTTGCCTTTGGTTTGGGCGTGGAGCGTTTGGTGATGCTAAAACATGGTATTCCAGATTTGCGATTGTTTTTTGAAAATGATGTTCGATTCTTACGTAGGATGGGGGCTTAAGTCGATGAAAATTCCATTTTCTTGGTTAAAAGAACACTGTCCTATTGAAAAAACACCCCAAGAGGTTGCCGATGATTTGGTGCGTTTGGGTCATGAAGTTGAAGGCATTGAAACACCACGTGCTGGTGTCAAAGGTGTGCGCGTGGGTCATATCGTTGAAATGAAACCACACCCTGATGCAGACAAATTGAAATTGCTCAAAATTGATTTGGGTGATGTTGAGCATTTATCCATTGTTTGCGGTGCAAGCAATATGAAAGCAGGTGATAAAGTACCCGTTGCCACTGTAGGCACGAGTTTGCCCAATGGTTTAAAAATTAAAAAAGGTAAAATTCGTGGTGAAGTAAGCTTTGGTATGTGTTGCTCCGAAGCAGAGCTTGGACTTGCTGAAGATGCAGATGGGTTGTTGATTCTGCCTAAAGATGCACCAGTGGGCGAGGAAGTCGGTGAATATTTAGAGCTTGAAGAAGCAGTGCTTGATTTGGACATCACACCCAACCGTGGTGATTGCATGAGTTTAAGGGGTATCGCAAGAGATTTGGCGGCTGATTATGCCTTGCCTTTGATTGAGCCAGGCGATGAAGTGGTGGCAACGGATGATAGTGTTGCTGCGCCTACAGTTGCTATTGCTGCCAGTGAAGATTGTCCGCTTTATACAGCTTGCAAGATTGAAGGCGTAAAAGTTTCTGCCTCACCTGAATGGCTTCAAGCACGTTTGATTGCTGCGGGTTTGCGCCCCATCAATGGTGTGGTGGATGTGATTAATTATACCATGCTTGATTTGGGTCAGCCCATGCATGCTTTTGATGCAGATACACTGGATGGAAACATCACTGTGCGTACAGCCAAAGCAGGTGAAACGTTTACATCTTTAGAAGGTAAAAATGTGAGTCTTCACGATGAAGACTTGGTGATTGCTGATGATAAACATGTGATTGCTTTGGCAGGCATTATGGGTTCAGAGCCTACGGGTGTGACGGATAAAACCAGCAATATCATTTTGGAATCTGCAGCATTTAGACCTGCGCGTATTAGTATTACCCGCCGCACTTGTGGTTTGGTGTCGGATTCTTCCATGCGATTTGAGCGTGGGGTTGACCCAGCCATGATTGCGGTGGCTATGGATCAAGTTGCACAAATGATTGTGAGTTTGTTTGGTGGTCAAGTCAGTGCGATAACAGTCGTGGGTGATACGGATAGTTTAATCAAAGACACGCAAATTCAAGTGAACATGCAGCGTATTGAATCACGTCTTGGCATTGAAGTGCCTAAAACGGCTGATGCAGTGTTAGAACGTATGGGTTTTGGCATTGAACATGATGGAGACACTTTAAACTTTAGCGTGCCCAGCCATAGACCTGATGTGCGTTTGGCAGAAGATATTTCCGAAGAATATGCGCGTGTGATTGGCTTTGATAATATCCCAGCCATGATGCCAACATTGACGACAATTCAACCAAGTAAGGTGGATACTGGTATCACCGATGCGGTGCGTTTGGGTTTTGTGCAAGTGATTAATTATGCTTTTATTTCCAAGGCAGAGCAACGTTTGTTTGTGGCAGAAGATGATAAAGACTTGGTGCTACCCAATCCGATTTCAGAAGCCATGAGTGTGATGCGTCGCTCTATGTTCCCCAGTTTGTTGAACACGGCGAAATATAATATGAACCGCCAGCAGACAGGTGTGGCATTGGTTGAGCAAGGTCGTATTTATACAGGTCCGCTTGATGAGCATACTGAAACCAATATGTTGGCTTGGTTGATAACGGGGGATGTGCAGCCAGATACTTGGTATGCCAAGTCTAGAAAAGCTGACTTTTTTGACTTAAAAGGTGCGATTGAATCATGGCTGCAAGGGCGTGGTTTAACCGCACGGTTTATGGCAGATGATGGTGTTTTAGGCTTGCAAGCAGGGCAAACGGCAAAGATTTTTATTGGTAAGTCTGTAGCGGGTTACATTGGAAAAGTAGATGGTGATTTGGCGGATGGATTTGATTTATCCGATGATGTGTTTGTGGCATCGATTAACTTGGATGTATTACACACGGGTAAAAAAGCCAAGTTTCAACCAATTCCTGAGTTCCCATCTATTGAACGTGACTTGGTCTTTTTGTTTGACAAGGGAGTGACTTCGGATGCTATTTTGCAAACAGTGCGCAAAGCTTGTGGGCAGCAGTTTGTTGATGCCTCTATTTTTGACTTGTATGATGGTCAAGGTGTGCCTGAAGGTAAGGTGAGCTTGGGTATTCGTTTTGTGTTGCAAGATGCCAAACGCACACTCACCCAAGAAGATTCGGACAAGGTGATGCAAGCCGTGATTGATGCAGTGGCTACGAAGTTTAAGGCTGAACTTCGCGGATAATACCCGCTTAGAAATAAGAAAGTCAGGCTGATTTCGGTTGGTCTGACTTTTTTCGCTTGACAAAATGAACGGTGTTCACTTTACTTCGCTGTAGTGATGAACAGTGTTCATTTTTGAGAGGGTCTTATGGCAAGAGGAAAACATACGCGAGAAGAAATCAGGCAATTAGCTATTGATGTTGCGGAACAATGTATCGTTGAACACGGTATGCAGGGCATGAATGCAAGGCATATTGCCAAAGAAATGGGTTATGCTGTGGGGACATTATACCAAGTATTTAAGAGCATGGACCTGCTTATTTTTGAAGTCAATATGCGTTCATTACTCGCTTTAGAGAAAAAATTGCGCTCGGCAGCGCAGGATGCAACACATTGTCATGCGGCGATTGAAGCTATGGTGATGCGTTATGTGGACTATGCATTGCAAGAAACCAACCGTTGGCAGACCTTATTTGAGCACCGCTTACCCGAGGGTGTGGAGCTACCAGAAACATACCAGAAACATAGGGCGCAATTGTTCCGCTTGCTTGAAGAACAGTTGAAATGTGCCTATCCTGATAAGTTCGACAAAGATATTGCTTTAGAGGCGAGGGCATTATGGGCGGGTGTGCATGGGATTTGCACCCTAGCATTGTTGAATAAGTTGGATGATGATGGTTTGAATATTAAAGACATTGTGCAAACTTTATTGGTTCGTTTTAACACTGTGGGAGGTGAGGTATGAGATTGTTGATGTTTTTTGCTAAGGTATTATTAAAACTGGTGTTTAAGGTAAAAGTGACAGGTTTGGAGCATCTTAAAGACCTTGATGAACGCACCCTTATTGTGGCAAACCATACATCATTCTTGGATGGTATTTTATTAACATTGTTTTTACCCATCAAAGTGAGTTTTGCTATACATGGGCAATATTATAATAAATGGTGGATGGCACCTGTTAAATATATTGTATCACTTTTTGCCATTGACCATAGCGACCCTATGGCAATGAAAAGCTTGATTCAGCATGTCAAAGATGGACACAGAGTTGTGGTGTTCCCAGAAGGTAGGATTACTTCAACGGGCTCATTGATGAAGGTATATCCAGGCTCTGGCATGGTAGCGGATAAAGCCGATGCAACCATACTTCCTGTGCGTATTCAGGGTGCGCAATATTCACATCTTTCACGTATGCAAGGGCAGGCGAAACTGCGTTGGTTTCCACAGATTTCTTTAACGATTTTACCACCAACAAAAATGGTGTTTCCAGAAGGCATAAGTAGCCGTGAACGCAGGCATAAAGCGGGGGAACAGCTAGCAGATATTATGCGGGACATGGTATTTCAATCATCGAATTATAAACAAAGGCTCTGGGATAGTTTGCTTGATGCAGCAGTGATTCATGGTGAAAAACATGAGGTGATTGAAGATTTGGAGCGCACACCGCTACATTACGCTGATATTTTTACACGCAGTATGGTTTTACAACAACTGTTGCCCAAGTCTTTACAAAAGGGTGAGCATGTTGGTTTGATGTTACCCAATGCTAATGGTTGTTTCCTAACCTTTTTTGCCATGCAAGCAAGAGGGCTTATTCCAGCTATGTTGAACTTTTCAGCAGGTGAGAAAGCTGTGCTTGCCGCACTCAAAACCGCCAGTGTGAGCACGGTGATTACATCGAAGAAGTTTATTGAATTAGCAGAGTTGGATGAACTTATCGTAGCCATTTCGCAAGAAGCTGAAGTTGTATATTTAGAAGACTTAAAAGAAAAACTGAATATTTTCCATAAACTCAAAGGTTTGTTGATGGCAAAATATCCGAGCTTGGGTATTCGTAGACTGATTAAACATGTTAAACCTGATGATGCAGCAGTGGTATTGTTTACGTCTGGTTCAGAAGGCATACCTAAGGGCGTGGTTTTGTCACATCAAAATATTTTAGCCAATGTTGAGCAGGTACGGGCAAGCATTTCATTTAATGAAAACGATGTGTGTTTAAATGCGCTACCTATGTTTCATTCGTTTGGGCTTACCGCAGGTACCATGTTAACCACCTTAAATGGTATCAAAACGTTCTTTTACCCTTCACCGCTGCATTATCGCGTTATTCCTGAAATGGCTTATGACATTAACGCCACCATTCTTTTTGGTACCAATGTTTTCTTGGCAGCATACGCAAAATATGCCCATCCTTATGATTTTTATACCATGAAATATGCGGTGGCAGGTGCTGAAAAGTTACAACAAGAAACACGCGATTTGTGGATGGAAAAATTTGGTGTACGCATTCTTGAGGGTTATGGTGCAACTGAAACCAGCCCAATCTTATCGGTGAACACACCTATGTATTTTAAACTGGGCACAGTGGGTCGCTTTATGCCCAGCATTGAATACAAATTAGAGCATATTCCAGGTATTCCTAAAGGTGGGCGTTTATTTGTTAAAGCTCCCAATGTGATGAAAGGGTATTTGTTATACGATAATCCAGGTGAAATGGTGCCACCTAAAGACGGTTGGTATGATACTGGTGATATTGTTGAAGTAGATGATGAAGGTTTTGTGCATATTCAAGGCAGAGCCAAACGGTTTGCCAAAGTAGCTGGCGAAATGATTTCACTCACTGCCGTGGAAGAACTATGTAAACATTGCTGGCCAGAGTATGAGCATGTGGCATTGGCATTCCCTGATGCGGGCAAAGGTGAGAAAGTCGTGTTGATGAGCACTCTAGAATCTCCAAGCCGTAAAGATTTGGTGGCATATGTTAAAGAGCATGGCATTAATGAATTGAATGTGCCTAAAACATATTTGTATGTCTCTGAAATTCCATTGTTGGGTACGGGTAAAATCCATTATGTCGCAGCACAAGCTTTGGCTGAAAAAATGTTGGCAAGCAATGAATAAAGATATTCGTAAACTGTTAACCGCTCAGTTTTTAACTGCCATGGGAGACAATGCTATGTTGTTTGTGGCTGTTGCCATGGTGATGCAAGGCGCACTGCAAGGTGATTGGTATGTGCCAGCACTTCAAGGCTGTTTTCTGGTGGCATTTGTGGTGTTAGCGCCTTGGGTGGGTACATTTGCGGATACCCATTCCAAACCCAAAGTGTTGATGTTAGCCAATATTATTAAAGGTGTGGGTGCATTGCTCTTGCTGTTGGGTATGGAGCCTTTAGTTGCTTATGCTGTTGTTGGTATAGGAGCTGCAACCTATAGCCCTGCAAAGTATGGTATTCTACCTGAGCTTGTGGACAACGAGGAAGACCTCATGAAGGGCAATGGTTGGGTGGAAGGTAGCACCATTGTTGCCATTCTGGTGGGTACGGTGGTTGGTGCCAAGATTGCTGATTATTCTATCCATATTGCACTACTTTTTGTGTTGAGTTTATATGCCGTTTCGGCGGTAGTGGCGTTATTGATGTCCAAACTTCCTGCTGCACATCAAAAAGAAGCCAAAGGTGCGCTGGGTAGTTTCAAGGCAACAGTCGTTACTTTACTTTCCAACCCTAGAGCTCGCTTTTCAACGTTGGGTGTGAGTTTATTTTGGGCATCGGCAGTATCGTTGCGCCTGATTATTATTGCTTGGGCACCAGTGGTGTTGTTATTGTCCACTACTGAAGATATTTCCTTATTGTCATTGTTTATTGCTTTGGGTATTGCTTGTGGTGCATTGTTAGCACCACGCTTGATACCCATGCATCACTTAAAGCGCGTGCGTTTTGCAGCTTATGCCTTGGGTTTGAGTATTTTGGCTTTGATGTTGGTGGATGATGTCAACATCGCACGAGTGCTGTTGTTTGTTGCAGGTTTGTGTGGTGGTTTGTTTGTTGTGCCAGTGAATGCAGTATTGCAAGATATTGGACATAAGTCGGTGGGCAGTGGGCATGCGGTTGCGGTGCAACACTTTTTTGAAAATGCATCAATGTTGACAGCAACGACTGTATATACTTTTGCCGTGAGTATGGGGGTGGCTGCAACCACATCCATGATGGTGTTAGGTAGCTTTATTTTAGTGGTAACCACCATCATTGCAGTAAAGTTGCCTGAAAACACATAAGGTTGAACCAAGGGGAAGGGGTAAGATGATGCGTTGCTTATTGTATATTGTGGTGTTGTGGGTTTGTAGTGCTTCCTGGGCTTATGCAGGCATTAACCATGCTTCTAACCTAGATTGGAAAAGCCAAGAAAGTGCGCATTTTCGTATTCATTTTTATGCAGGTGAGCAAGCTTTAGCCAAGCGTTCGTTGCAAATTGCGGAGTCTGTGTATGCCCGTTTAACCCCTATTCTGAACTGGTATCCCCAAGAAAAAACTGAGATTGTATTAAGCGATGAAATGGATGCTAGCAATGGTTTTGCCATGCCAATTCCATCCAACCGAATTACTTTGTTTGTTAGTCGCCCCAATCATGTGAACAGCTTGGAAGACCACGCAGGCTGGCTGGAAACACTAATTTTGCATGAGTTTGTACACACCTTGCATTTGGACAAAGCACGAGGGGGACCTAAAAATATCCGCAACGTCTTCGGGCGCATGTTTTTGGCATTTCCCAATGTATTTATGCCTGCTTGGATGCATGAAGGTTTGGCGACGTATTATGAAACGGATAAAAAGCTGGGTATTGGGCGCGGACAAAGCACATATTTTCAAATGATGATGCGCATGGAAGTGGATGCAGGCATCAAGCCTGTGAAACAAATCAATCAACTCAATACCCTTTGGCCCTTGGCGACCAGTCGTTATTTGTATGGGGTGTATTTTTATCAGTTTATTGCCGATACTTATGGTGAAGATACTTTGCCTAAGATTGTAGAAGCCTATTCAGATCATTGGCTGCCATTTGCCATCAATGATTTGTATGAAGAAGTATTGGGCAAGGATATGACAGCGATTTGGGCTGAGTTTGAAGTTTATGTGAATGCCAAGTTTCAGCCGCAGATTGCACGAATCAAGCAACAAGGTTTACATGAAGGTAAGCGTTTATCACAAACAGGCGATTTTAAGTCATCAGTGCTGCAAGCTGATGATGGGCGTATCTTTTATGTCAGTGATAACTTAGCCAATGGGGCGAAACTCAAACAAATCTATCAAGGTGAAACCACTACACTGCTGGAGCTTAATGCTGGGGCAAGGTTAGATTGGCATGAGCAGGCAGGTTTACTCATGACGCAACCTGATATATGTGATAATGCCAATCGTTATTATGATATATACAGAGTTGATGCCAATGGTGTGAGTGAACAACTGACCCACTGCGGGCGTTATATCTTTGCCACATGGTCACCTGATGGCTCGCAAATTGCGGCAGTGAAAAACTATCGAGGGCAACATGCCATTCACCTGCTTGATACTAAGGGGAAACTTCTCAAAGTGTTGTGGCAGGGTAAAGATGATGAAACATTATCAGGCTTGGATTGGTCGGCAGATGGGCAACTCTTGTTATCATCGGTGTGGCGTAAAGATTCAGGTTGGGATATTGAAACGTTTGATTTGAAGCAAAAATCTTGGTCGAAGATTACCCATGATATGTTGGTGGAAACCGATGCAAGGTTTGTTGGTGATAGCCTTGATATGGTGTATGCCGCTGAACATGATGGTGTGTATAATATTTTTAAACACAACGTTTCAGGTAACACGACACAACTGACACAAGTGTTGGGTGGTGCTTTTTCACCATTTATGAATGATCAAGGGTCGCTTTTAAGTATTGATTACCATGCACAAGGTTTTGATGTGTATCAACTTCATGAGCCACAACATCAGCCCGTTGTCTCAAGCAAGCAAACAACAGTATTCCCCTACCCTCAATTTCCCGAGCAAAACATCAGCATTAGCAACCCCGTGCCTTATTCAGCATGGGATAGTGCGCTGCCCACATCATGGTTGCCAAATTTTGCGTTGACCAGTCAAGGGGTGGAATTGGGTGCGTTTATTTTTGGTTCAGATGTGTTGAATCGGCATAATTATAGTTTGTATGCAGGCTATCAATCGTTGGTATCATCACCTGTGTTCAACTTGGACTATATTTATGATGGTTGGTATCCCTTGTTGAAACTACATACCGAAAAAATGCAGCTTCCCAGCTTTGATAATCAAAATAATCTCATTGCATTGACTGAAAACCAGCGATTAGATGGTGAATTGATTTTCCCATGGTTGAAGCAGCAATCGCGGTGGACAGCTCACCTTGCGCTTAATCATGTCTCACAATCGTTATCTTGGCTTGCACCACAATATTCAGCATTAAATACAGACTTTCAGGATACATTGTTGGGGGCTGCTTTGGTGTATGATACGCGCTTAACTTATCCCCGTGGTATTAGTAGCGCATCGACAGGTTATGTGTTGTCCATGCTTGCAGAATCAGGCAAAGGTTTGGGCGGTACTTATACAGGAAATATGTTGATGTTGTCTGGGCGACAGTTTAATGATTTGGGTGGTGAGCAGGTATTAGCCTTGCGTTTGGATACAGGGTTTGGTGATGCTGCATCACGTCCATTTTCGGTGGGAGGGAACAACAATATCAACATCATTCCCAACCTGTTAGACCCACTACCTGCCAGCGCATCATTCAATCAACGGCAATACAGTTTAAGAGGTTATGCTGATGCTGCACTGTTAGGTCAGAATATGTTGCTCGCATCGGCTGAATATCGTTTTCCGATAGCTAGAATTGAAAAAGGTTTGATGGCACCACCCATAGGTATAGACAGCTTATTTGGGCAAGTCTTTGTCGATACAGCCCGTGTGGGCAATGACCTTAATACAGCCAAAACCTATACAGGCATAGGTGCCGAGTTGGGTGGAGATATGGTGGTATTTTATAACCAACGTGTTCGTTTGCAGTTGGGTTACGCCAAAGGTTTGGATGATGTGATAGGCGGCAAGCAAGCGTATTTTAGATTGGGTAGTTCGTTTTAGTTTAGGCAGTAAACGACTTGCCGCAGCCGCACTCGCCTTTTTTGTTGGGGTTGTTAAAGACAAATGATGAGGAAAGCATATCTTCTTGGTAGTCAATCTCTAAACCCTTGATGGCGTTATCATAATACTGTTCAGCGATATAGATGGTTAAACCATCAAATTCTGCAGCTAAATCGCCTGCTTCTGCCTTATCTTCAAAGTCGAGCACATATTCCAAGCCTGAGCAGCCAGCTTCGCGCAAAGATAGGCGTACAGCCTGTTTGTTGGCTTCTTTTAATTTCTTGGCAAACTGGGCAATGGCAGCGGGGGTAAGGTTAATATCAGCTTGTTTCATGTTTTTAATTCCTTGGGGATACTGAAATGCACATTTTCTTCTACGGTTTCACGGGTGGTGACGATACTTTTATCATGTTGCGACAATAGATAGACGACTTCTTCAATCAATACTTCGGGCGCAGATGCACCTGCTGTAATCCCGATATTTGCTTTGCCTTCAAGCATGGTTGCTGTGATGGCTTGTGCATTTTCAATTAAATATGCGCTACATCCTTCTTTTTCAGCGACTTCCCTTAAGCGGTTGCTATTCGATGAATTGGGTGAACCAACCACCAAAATCACATCGGATACTTTTGCCAAGTCTTTGACTGCCATTTGTCGGTTGCTGGTAGCATAACAAATGTCTTCTTTTTTGGGTGCTTGGATATTGGGGAATTGGGTTTGCAAGGCTGCTATCACATCTTTGGTATCATCTACGCTTAGTGTGGTTTGGGTGACAAAAGCGAGTTTATTTTCATCGTTGACTTGCAAAGTTGCTACATCTTCAGGCTCTGATACGAGCAATACAGCCCCTTCTGGTGCTTGACCCATCGTGCCTTCTACTTCGGGGTGACCTGCATGACCAATCAATATAATTTGGTCACCATTGGCATAGTGGCGTAAGATTTCTAAATGTACCTTAGTGACCAATGGGCAAGTTGCATCCATGACACGAAGCCCACGTTGTTTACCCTCTTCTTGTACAGCTTTGCTTACACCATGCGCAGAAAAGATAAGCACTGCACCATCAGGCGCATCTTTAACTTCATTGATAAACACCGCACCTTTATCTTTTAAACAGTTGACCACATGTTTATTATGCACAATTTCATGACGTACATAAACGGGCGCACCAAAGACTTCAATGGAGCGTTCTACAATCTCAATCGCACGCTCAACACCAGCACAAAAACCACGAGGTTGGGCTAAAAACATTGATTTTGGTTGAAATTTGATGCTCTGTTGCTGCATTTTTTGTGTCCTTGGGTTACGGTTTGCCGCATAGTGTACGCAAAAAGTTGGTAGAGGTGAAACAATGACTGATTACACATTAAATGTAGGGGATAAAGCACCGCTTGATTTGGAAGTGGATATTTACCCTGAAGCCAAGTTCAAATTGGCGGATAAGTTGGGTCAATGGGTGATTGTGTATTTTTATCCTAAAGACAACACGCCTGGCTGCACCACAGAATCATGCGAGTTTCGAGATGCCAAACCTGACTTTAGTGCGGCAGATGCTGCGATTGTAGGTGTGAGCCGTGATTCACTGAAGTCGCATACGAATTTTACTGAAAAACATGATTTGAATTTCCCTTTGATTTCTGACCCTGATGAAGCTTTTTGCAAAGCTTTTGATGTGATTCAAGAAAAGATGAATTATGGCAAAAAATATATGGGTGTAGAGCGCTCAACATTTATCATCAACCCCGAGGGCGTGGTGGTTGAAGCTTGGCGAAAAGTTCGGGTGAAAGACCATGTAGCCACTGTGTTTGCGCGTTTAAAAGAGTTGCAGGCTTAACACATGTTACAAGGCAAACGTATCTTGCTAGGTGTGGGTGGTGGCATTGCTGTGTACCGCGCTGTGGAGTTGATGCGTTTGCTGATGAAACAAGGGGCTGATGTTCAGGTGGTGATGACCAAGTCTGCGATAGAGTTTGTCACACCGCTTACCTTTGAAGCCTTGTCGGGCAATAAAGTGCACACCAGCTTATTTGATTTAACCGAACAACATGGCATGGGGCATATTCAATTGGTACGCTGGGCTGATGCTGTGGT